>JBGVHJ010000118.1:0-3337 GCA_045122255.1 Eubacteriales bacterium
GGATCGCGTAGCGAGACGGAGGGATTGTAAAAGTAACATTTCACAGCAAAACAATCCCTCAGTCAGCTTCGCTGACAGCTCCCTTTACACAAGGGAGCCTATCGCGCAAATCTGCCTCGTTCAACTCACCGACAAATCAAAATTTGAAACAAAAAAAGCCGTTTCGAAAGCCTTTAAGCCTTCGAAACGGCATAATTATAAATCGGCAAATTACCAGTCCTTAACGGTTTTCAAGCCAACAAAATGCATGGTAAGAAGCATTACAAAATAGCAAAGAACGGCAAAAATGATACTGGAGAAATAATAAACAAGCATTAAAATTATCGTTGTAAATTCCCTAGGAAATCCGGTAGACAATATCACAAGCGCGTCATCTATAAACCTTCCCGCAAACTTGGTCACAAACACCACGATCGAGCAGATCAGTGCCGAACGGATCATAATATTGCCAATATCGAACAGATTTTTATAGGGCAACAGTCTCTCTGCGCGTCCTGATTTTTTTAATATGGCATTTTTCTCCGAATGAGATCTCGCAAAAAAGCCAACTACAAGCCAAACGACCACAAAAGGAATAAGCTCGACAACAGCCATGAGCAAAGCGTATCCAAGATCCGCAAGCCATATAAGGGGAAGGCTTCCCTCGTTTACCCATCCCAGCAGGATCGACAGTGAATATTTATACCAAACAAGCGCTGAATAAATTATTCCGCCGACCCAGAATCTGCGGCAACCGAATCGCACCACGCCAAGCGTTACGATACCGCAGCAAGCGGCGATCGAAAGGATCTCGAAAAGCTTTCCCGCTTCATCGGTAATATACGGTAAAGCCGTTGATTCATAACGGATATCACTACCTATTGTTAACATGAGCGTAACGCTGATCAGACAATACACCGTATACAGAACGATGCCGGTGATCGCCAACGCAAGGTATAATTTTCTTCTGTTTTTGATTTCATCAAATATAAGCTTCATTAAATACTCCAAGCAACAAAACGGTCACATTTTCACATAATTATTGCATTTGTACACAGAATACAGAACGGTACAAAAATTCAATATAAATTTCTGCAAGCAAAAGCTTTGGGGTGCAAACAAAACTGCTTACACCCCGAAATTCACCGATCGGCAAGAGCGCATAATACCCCCTTGCAGACACGGAGAAGCTATATCAAAGCTCTATCAGATATACTTCTTAACGAGATCGCTTGCTTCCTCAACAGGAATGGAGGAGGTGAGGATAACGTTTACACCGAGCTTGTTGGAGAGCTCGTCGAGTCCCTTAAGGAAGGTCTCAAAGCCTGCCATGTCGTTGTTAGCGATCTTAAGAGCGCCGTCTATAAAGAGATCGGTAACGTCGTGGTTGCTGGCAAGAATACCTGCTACGAAGCCGAAGAGAGCCTCTGCGTCGAATACAAGATACTCGTTGGTGTTGATAAGACGAACGCTGTGCTTAACGTCGAAGCGGAGACCTACTCCCTTTTCGATGCAAACAACGGTACCGTTGGTCTTTTCAGCTGCTTCATTTACCATAGAAATGAGAGCCTTAGTCTTGCCTGTTCCCTTAACGCCGATAATAAGTTTAACCATAATGTACTCCTTCTGCCGCCCGTTTGCGGCTCTGTATTTTAAAGATTCCTTGCGGATTTTATTGTCTTTATACAATTATAGCATAGTTTACGAATAATTGCAAGTAGGAAAACGAAATTTGTGCAAATTTTTTTATTATTTGAGCTTTTCTTCCAGCTCTGCTCTCAGCTCCTCGTATCCGGGCTTGCCCAAAAGCGCGAACATATTCTTCTTGTACGCCTCTACACCGGGCTGATCGAAGGGGTTAACGCCGAGCATATAGCCCGAGATAGCGCAAGCAAGCTCAAAGAAGTAGAGGAGGTAGCCGAGATCGTACTCGCTTCTCTCGTCCATTTCGATGAGAATGTTGGGCACACCGCCGTCAACGTGAGCAAGCAGAGTTCCCTGCATAGCGGTCTTCTTAACGGTATTAAGATCTACGCCGGAGAGGAAGTTAAGTCCGTCGATGTTATTGGGATCGTGGGGGATCTTGAACTCAACGCCGCTGTTCTCTACCGCGATAACGGTCTCGAAGAGGTTTCTGCAACCTGCCTGGATATACTGACCGAGAGAGTGAAGATCGGTGGAGAAGATTACCGATGCGGGGAAAATACCGCGGTTATCCTTGCCCTCGCTCTCGCCGTAGAGCTGCTTCCACCACTCGTTGAGCATCTTAGCGTAGTTTTCATAGCCTACGAGGATCTCGGTGACCTTGCCCTTGCGGTAAAGGATATTTCTGATAGCCGCGTACTTGTAAGCGTCGTTCTTCTCGATATCCTCGTCGGAATATGCGAGACGAGCGGCGTTAGCGCCTGCCATAAGCGCGTCGATATCGTAGCCTGCAACCGCAATGGGAAGCAGACCAACGGCGGTAAGCACGGAGAAGCGGCCTCCAACGTCATCCGGAACTACGAAGGTTTCGTAGCCTGCCTCGGTGGAGAAGCTCTTGAGAGTGCCTCTTGCCTTATCGGTGGTAACGAAGATCCTCTCTCTTGCGCCGTCCTTGCCGTACTTATTTTCAAGCATCTCGCGGAAGACTCTGAAGGCAACCGCAGGCTCGGTGGTAGTACCCGACTTGGAAATTACGTTGATGCATACGTCCTTGCCCTCGCAAAGCTCGACTATCTCTGCAAGAGAAACCGCGCTTATGTCGCATCCCGCAAAATAAACGTCGGGGGTGTCCTTTTTAAGGCTGTTATAGTTAGACGATTTCAAAAATTCGATAACCGCGCGCGCTCCGAGATAGGAGCCGCCGATACCGATAACTACGAAAACGTCGCAATTTTTCTGAATTTTAGCGGAAGCCGCCTTGATTCTGGCGAATTCCTCCTTGTCATAGTTCTCGGGGAGGTCTACCCAACCGAGAAAATCACTTCCTGCGCCGCTCTTCTCTTTTACGAGCTTGTGCGCCGCGCTGACCGCACTCTGGATGTTTTTGTATTCGTGTTCTGCGATGAAACCTGACAAATACTTGTCACTGAGCTTAATTGACATTTTTCTTTCCGTTCCTTATTTAAAAAATGAATTAATAGAGATTTTAGTATAACACAAAAATCCTCTTTTTGCAATAGGGTTTTCGAAGTTTTTTAATATTATTTCAAATTTTGATTTATCGGTGAGATTGGCGAGGCAGATTTACGCGGTAAGGCTCCCTTGTGTAAAGGGAGCTGTCAGCGAAGCTGACTGAGGGATTGTTTTGCTGTGAAATGTTACTTTTACAATCCCTCCGTCTCGCTACGCGATCCACCTCCCTTTACACAAGGGA
>JBGVHJ010000119.1:0-5085 GCA_045122255.1 Eubacteriales bacterium
TGCCAAGGGCAGTGATATTGCCTTCGGCAGTTATATTTGCTGCGCAAGTTTAGGAGGCGAATATAATATCACTAAAGCCGTAGGCTTTAATATCACTGTCGCGTAAGCGACAATATCACTCCGCCATAGGCGGAATATCACCCTTTCAAACAGTTCGACAAATCAAAATTTGGACAAAATCAAAAATTCCACTTCATGTAAGTGAAGTGGAATTTTTATATAAAATTATTCTTCAATAAGCTTATCGAGATCGATCTTTTCCGAGGGAGCACTCAGAGCGGGAGCCTTCAGCACAAGACGGGGATTTGCGCCCTTAAGCACGCAATCCTTGGTGATGATGACCTTCTCAACGTCGTCTCTTGAAGGAACGTCAAACATTATCTTGGTCATAACGCCCTCGATGATGGAACGAAGTCCGCGCGCGCCGGTCTTTCTTTCAATTGCCAGCTCCGCGATGCTTTCAAGCGCACCGTCCGAGAAGGAAAGCTTAACGCCGTCGATCTCAAAGAGCTTCTGATACTGCTTGATGATCGCATTCTTGGGCTCGGTGAGGATCTTGATCAGCGCATCGTTGTCAAGCTCGGTAAGCGACACGATAACGGGAAGACGTCCAACCAGCTCGGGGATGAGACCGAATTTCACTATATCGTGAGCGGTAACGTCACCGAACATGCCGTTCTTGCTACCTTCAACGCTCTTTTCGCTCTCGCTGGAGAAGCCGATAAGTCGCTTGCCCTTGCGCTGCTCAATGACCTTGTCAAGTCCGTCGAACGCGCCGCCGCATATAAAGAGAATGTTTTCGGTGTTTATTCTGATAAATTCCTGATTGGGGTGCTTGCGTCCGCCCTGAGGAGGAACGTTTGCCACGGTGCCCTCAAGAATTTTCAAAAGAGCCTGCTGAACACCCTCACCCGATACGTCACGGGTAATAGAACGGTTCTCGCTCTTTCTGGAGATCTTGTCGACCTCGTCAATGTAAATTATTCCGCGCTCGGCAAGCTCAACGTCGAAGTCAGCCGCCTGAATGAGACGGAGAAGAATGTTTTCAACGTCCTCGCCCACGTAGCCGGCTTCCGTCAGCGTAGTAGCGTCTGCGATAGCGAAGGGAACATGCAAAGTCTTTGCAAGGGTCTGCGCAAGGTATGTCTTACCTACACCGGTAGGACCGAGAAGCAGCACGTTGCTCTTCTGTATCTCAACGCCGTCGCCGGTTTCCTGAGCCTTTTTCGATCTGCGACCGATAGAAGCCTGATCCTTGGAAAGAATGCGCTTGTAGTGATTGTAAACCGCTACGGAGAGTGCGATCTTTGCCTCGTCCTGACCGATAACGTGCTCGTCAAGTGCCGCCTTGATCTCACGGGGCTTGGGCAGAGTGTCAAGGGAGATGCCCTCGTCTCCCGACATCACCTGAGAATTTTCATATATCAGATCGGCGCATTCCTCAACGCAGAAATCGCAGATGTAAACTCCCGCAGGGGAGGGAATGAGGAAGTTGACCTGATCCTCGTTTCGTCCGCAGAAGGAGCAGAAGCGAGTGGGAATGTCCTTTTGCGGAGTTCTGTTGTTAGATTCCATATTTACCTCAAATTATTCGTGCTTTGTGATGATGCGGTCGATAATACCGTATTCCAAAGCCTGCTCGGCGGTCATAAAGTTGTCTCTGTCGGTGTCCTTTTCGATCTGCTCGATGGGCTTGCCGGTGTTCTCGGAAAGGATCTTGTTGAGCATATCGCGAGTGCGGAGAATAAGCTCTGCGCGGATCTTGATGTCGCTCGCCTGACCCTGCGCGCCGCCCAAGGGCTGGTGGATCATGATCTCACTGTGGGGGAGAGCGATTCTCTTGCCCTTAGTGCCTGCGGAAAGAAGGAATGCGCCCATGCTTGCCGCCATACCGATGCAGATAGTGGAAACGTCGCACTTGATATACTGCATAGTATCGTAGATCGCCATACCTGCGGTAACGCTTCCGCCGGGGGAGTTGATATAGAAGGAAATATCCTTCGTGGGATCCTGCGCCTCGAGGAAGAGCATCTGCGCAACTACGAGAGAAGCGGTAGCATCGTTGACCTCGTCGGAGAGGAAGATTATTCTGTCGTTAAGCAGACGGGAAAAAATGTCGTAGGAGCGCTCGCCTCTGCCGGTCTGCTCGACAACCATGGGTACAAGCGCGTTTCTCATAATATCGTTCATATTTTTGTCCTCACTTTCGCAAAATTGTATGTAGTACAAAAATCAAGTATGCGCCGTGTAACTATTATTGTCCACGGCGCAAGACTTTAGTAATTATTCTTCAGTTTTTGCTTCTTCAGCAGCCTCTTCAGCTACGGGCTCAGCTACCTTCTTCTTGCGGGGCTTGGAAGCCTTCTTAGCAGCCTTAACGTTGTCCTTGACAACCTGCATAGCCTTTCTTACGCTAACGTCAGCCTTTACCATAGACTCGTCGACCATCTTAGCAACCTGCTCCTTGTCGATCTGGTAGGTGGTAGCGATAAGCTCGTACTCAGCGTTAAGCTCTTCCTCGGTAACCTCAATAGCCTCTGCCTTAGCAACGGTCTCGAGAGCGAGACGAGCCTTAACCTGCTTTTCAGCCTGAGGTCTCATCTGCTCGCGGAGCTTGTCGAGATCAAGACCGGTGTACTGGAAGTAGGTCTTAAGATCAAGTCCGCTCTGGCGGAGTCTGTTGTCGTAGTCACGAACGAAGTTCTCGGTCTCAGCTTCGAACATAGCCTCGGGGATCTCAGCCTCGAGCTTCTCGATAAGAGCCTCGATAAGCTTCTCCTCGAACTCAGCCTCAGCCGCGTTCTCGTGTCTCTTTTCAATTTTTGCCTTAAGATCAGCCTTGTATTCATCAAGAGTGTCGAATTCGGAAACGTCCTTTGCGAAATCGTCGTCAAGCTCGGGGAGCTCGATCTTGGTGATAGCGTTTACGCGGCACTTGAAGCAAGCTTCCTTGCCTGCAAGCTCCTCAGCGTGATAATCTGCGGGGAAGGGAACGTTTACGTCGAACTCGTCGCCGATCTTGTGACCTGCAACCTGCTCCTCAAATCCGGGGATGAAGGAACCGGAGCCGAGCTTAAGGGAGTAGTTCTCACCCTTGCCGCCCTCGAATGCAACTCCGTTGATAAAGCCCTCGAAGTCGATCTTAGCAACGTCGCCCATCTCTGCGGCGGTGTCGTCCTCAACCTCGATCTCGCGGGACTGTCTCTCGCGGATGGTCTTGATCTCGTTGTCTAGCTCCTCGTCGGAAACGGGCTCAACTACCTTTGCTACCTCGAGACCCTTGTAGCCCTCGAGCTTGCACTCGGGCTTAACGGGAACGATAGCGGAGAGAACGAGACCGTTCTCATCGATGGAAACGATATCGATTTCGGGCTGACCAACAGGCTCAAGACCTGCCTCCTTAACAGCCTCGGTGTAGTTTTCGGGAATGAGATCATTGATAGCGTCCTCATAGAATACGCCCGAGCCGTACATCTTCTCGATCATAGCGCGAGGAGCCTTGCCGGGTCTGAAACCGGGAACGTTGATCTTCTTAACCTGCTTGCGGTAAACCTTTTCAACCGCACTGTCGAATACTGCTTTGTCAACGGAGAACTCGATCTTAACGGTGCTCTTCTCGCCGACTTCCTGCTTTAAAAGCTTCATTTTTAAAACCTCCAAAGTTTTATATAAATATATTTTTTTACTTTTTGAGCCGCCGCAACGTTTGCGCGGACGACATCATTTTATTTTACCTTTTTTTTCTTTATTTGTCAATAGTTTTTTGCATTTTTACCTTTAAAAACAGCAAAAAATTCGCATTTTTCTCGGTTTTCGGGGAATTTAAAGAATTATCGGATGAAAATTCAGAAAATCCGAGGAAACAAGCGTGAATTTTATATCCTCAAATTCAAATTTTCCAACCTGAGAATATGCAGAGTGGATGTGCCCGAAGTAGCATTCACGGATGCCGTATTCGTGAAAAATGTCGATAAACTCGCGCATTATAAAGTCACCCCAGACCGGAGGAAAATGGAGAAATACGGTTATGGGAAGTATCTCGCCGGTTTCCGCCTCGTGCTCTGCCTGAAGCTTTTTCGCCGCGTCGAGGCTGAGACGGAGACGAGTGACCTCGCGGTTGACTATCTTGGCGTGATCGACCTCGCCAACGGTGACCTGGCGACTTTCATCAGGGAACCAACCGCGAGTGCCGCAGATTATCCTATCCTCAATAATATATGCGTTGTTGTAGAGAATAGAGATGGTTGACAAGCCTTTTTCCTCAAAAAAAGCGTTCATTTTCTTCGCCGTAGTCCACCAAAAATCGTGATTTCCCTTGCCGATAAGCTTTCTGCCGTTCAGCGAATTGAGAAAACGGAGATCGCTTTCGGAATCCTCCAGCCTAGTCGCCCAGGAAATGTCGCCCGGAACGATCACCGTGTCGCCGTCGGAGACCACCGCATTCCAGTTTTTCTCGATCTTGGAGATATAATCCTGCCAACGCGCGCCAAAGACCTCCATGGACTTGTTCGTCCTGGAGTCGGTGGAAAGATGAAGGTCGGCAAGAGTGAAAATAGACATTTTTTACCTCTGAAATTGAAAATATATTCGTCTTTTCGGGGAAGACTAATACTGTCGGCGATCAAGCCGTAATTCAACCACCTGCCGCGAAAGCGACGGAAAAGTGGATTCTTGATTTTGTATTATTGAAATGGAGTATAAATTATGACAAACGATAAGTGCAAGTGCGAAAAGCACATCAAGGGTATCAACTGCTCTGTTAAGAACTGCGTATATCACGACGGCGAGAGCTATTGCACCGCGGAAAATATCCACGTAGGCCCTGCTCACGCGGAGAAGAGCGCAGATACAGTTTGCGCAACCTTCAAGTGCGAGGGTAATTGTTAAATCGATTCGATTTTTGAACGGCAGGGGGAAACCCCTGCTTTTCAAATTTTGATTTAACGGTGGGTTAGCGAGGCAGATTTACGCGATAGGCTCCCTTGTGTAAAGGGAGCTGTCAGCGAAGCTGACTGAGGGATTGTTTTGCTGTGAAATGTTACTTTTACAATCCCTCCGTCTCGCTACGCGATCCACCTCCCTTTA
>JBGVHJ010000120.1:0-19669 GCA_045122255.1 Eubacteriales bacterium
TCTCCGGTTGCTCAAGCCTTACGAGTATAACTATCCCCGACAGTGTCACAAGCATTCGTGATTATGCGTTCAGAGATTGCCCAAGCCTTACGAGTATAACCATCCCCGACAGTGTCACAAGCATTGGTTCTTACGCGTTCTACGGTTGCTCAAGCCTTACGAGCATAACTATACCCAACAGTGTCACAAGAATTGGTTCTTATGCGTTCTCCGGTTGCTCAAGCCTTACGACTGTTTATTACACAGGAAGTAAAGAAGAGTGGGCGAAGATAACAATTTCTGTATATAATGATGAACTCGAAAACGCCAACATAATTTACAACTACGTTCCCGAAAAATGATTTTAAGCTTAGCGCGAGAGAAATCTCGCGCTTTTGCTATAAAGGTGGCTTACAAGCCGCAAAAGAGGGAATTAAGGTCAAATTTTGCAAAATCCCGCCAACTTTCGCCAAAAACATCTTGACTTTACTACATTTTAATGATATAATATTATGGTTAAATTATAAAATCGCTAATTATGGCTAAAATTTGAAAGGACGTACACAAAAATGCAGTGGACTTCTCTTAACGATCTGAGAGAAAAGTATCTCTCTTTCTTTGAATCCAAGGGACACCTTCGTCTCCCTTCCTACTCACTCGTTCCTAATAACGACAAATCTCTTCTTCTTATAAACTCGGGTATGGCACCTATGAAGAAGTTCTTCACCGGCGAGGAGATCCCTCCCCGTAACCGCGTTACCACCTGCCAGAAGTGCATTCGTACTCCTGACCTTGAGCGCGTTGGTCACACCGCTCGTCACGGTACCTTCTTCGAGATGCTTGGTAACTTCTCCTTTGGCGACTACTTCAAGGAGGAGGCGATCGCTTGGTCTTGGGAGTTCCTCACCGAATGGCTTGAGATCCCCGCAGACCTTCTCTGGCCCTCCATCTACGAGCACGACGAGGAGGCTTACGACATCTGGGTAAACAAGATCGGCGTTAACCCCGCGCACGTAGTTCGTCTCGGTAAGGCGGACAACTTCTGGGAGCACGGTAGCGGCCCCTGCGGTCCTTGCTCCGAGATCTATTTTGACCGTGGAATCAAATACGGTTGCGGAAGCCCCGACTGTAAGCCCGGTTGCGATTGCGACAGATTCATGGAGATCTGGAACAACGTATTCTCACAGTTCAACAATGACGGTAAGGGCAACTACACCGAGCTTGCTCAGAAGAACATCGATACCGGTATGGGTCTTGAGAGACTTGCTTGCGTAATGCAGGGCGTTGACAACATGTTTGAGGTTGACTCTATCCGCAAGGTTATCGACAAGACCTGCGAGATCGCAGGCAAGACCTACGGCGCAGATGCAGAGAACGATATCTCCATTCGTGTTGTAACCGACCACTCCAGAAGTGCAATGTTTATGATAAGTGACGGCGTAATTCCTTCCAACGAGGGAAGAGGCTACGTCCTCCGCCGCATCATTCGCCGCGCTTGCCGTCACGGTAAGCTTCTCGGCATCAATCACCCCTTCCTTGTTGACACGGTTACCGTTGCCATCAACGAAAGCTGCCGCGCTTACCCCGAGCTTGAAGAAAAGCGCGCTTATATCCTCAAGGTAATCGCTATGGAGGAGGAGAGATTCGACGCAACCGTTGATGCAGGTCTTTCCAAGCTTTCCGAGATGATCGAGGACGCAAAGCAGGGAAATGCAACTACTCTTTCCGGTGAAGACGTATTCAAGCTTTACGATACCTTCGGTTTCCCCATCGACCTCACCCGTGAGATCGCAGAGGAAAGCGGACTTGCTATTGATGAAGAGACCTTCAAGGCTCTTATGAAGGAGCAGAGAGACCGCGCAAGAGCTGCAAGAGGCAATATCGGCGGTTGGGACAGCTCCGATAAGGAAATGCTCGCAGGCATTTCCGCTACCGAATTTACCGGCTACACCGAAACCGAGTCTGAGGCAAAGGTAATTGCTATCATTGCCGACGGCATGCTCGTTAACGAGGTAAACGAGGGCGAATTCACCCTTATCCTCGACAAGACCCCCTTCTACGGTGAAGGCGGCGGTCAGGTTGGTGACACCGGTGTTATCACTAACGGTGATTTCACCGCTAACGTTCATGACACCAAGAAGACAGACGGAATCTTCCTTCACGTTTGTGAGTTAACAAATGGCGCTGTTAAGGTTGGCGATACCGTTACCGCAAGCGTTGATAACGAACGCAGAAATGCTATAAAGAGAAACCACTCCTCGCTCCACCTGCTTCAGGGTGCACTCCGTCAGGTGCTCGGCACTCACGTTGAGCAGTCCGGTTCTTACGTTGATGCAGAAAGAGGACGTTTCGACTTCACCCACTTCGCGGCAGTTACTCCCGAAGAGCTTGCAAAGGTTGAAGCTCTCGTTAATGCTACCGTTCTTTCGGGAATCGCGGTTGACACTATTGAAACCGACATCGAGAGCGCAAAGAAGCTTGGCGCTATGATGCTCTTCGGTGAAAAGTACGGCGCAACCGTTCGCGTTGTTAAGATGGGCGACGCTTCCACCGAATTCTGCGGAGGTACTCACGTTGACAACACCGCAAAGATCGGTCTCTTCAAGATCGTTTCCGAATCAAGCGTTGCAGCAGGAATCCGCCGTATCGAGGTAGTAACAGGCCTTGGCGTGCTTGATCTTCTCAGCGCAAAGGACAAGCTCATCGTTGATACCGCAAGCGAGCTTAAGGTTCAGAACCCCGTTGATATTGCAAAGAAGGCAGCTCAGCTTCAGGGCGAGATCGCAAGTATGAAGAAGGAGATCGAAGCTCTCAACTCCAAGCTGGCAGGAAGCAAGCTTGCAGACGTTCTTGCAGGTGCGGTTACTGTTGGCTCAGTTAAGCTCGTTACCTACCTTGCAGACGGTATGGAGATCGATGCGGCAAGAAGCCTTTCCGATAAGATCAAGGCAGAGAACGCTGATATGGTCGCAGTTCTCGCAGTTAAGTCGGGCGACAAGCTCAACTTCATCGCAGTTGCAGGTAAGGATGCTGTTGCCGCAGGTGCTCACGCAGGTAAGCTCGTTGGCGCGGTTGCCGCAGTAACAGGCGGTAAGGGCGGCGGACGTCCCGACAACGCTATGGCGGGCGGACGCGATGCAGATAAGATCGCTGAGGCTCTTGACAGTGCAAAGGCTACTCTTGAGGGCATGCTTAAATAATTGAAACAAAACAAAGGGATATTTTATGAATTGCTCTATAAAATATCCCTTAATTTTAGGTTATATAAAACTCGAAATTTGTCAGCATAAGGAGAAGACAAACACTATGGTTTGGGGATCATTTGGACCAGTTCATATAATATCACTTTTTGCCGGCGTGGGGATTATTGTAGCTTTATATTTTGCTATATATAAGCTTCCGCAAAAATGGCAGATTGTTATTTTGGGAATTCTATCTTTTTCGGGAATTATCGGAAATATTTATAACCTTGTAGCATGGAATTCACCGATTGAATATCTTCCGTTCCATCTTTGCTCGATAAACGCCATAATTTTGCCGATTGCAGTATTAACAAAAAATAAAATTCTCGGCAATCTTTTGTTGTTCTGGAGTGTCGGTGCGGTTTTTGCACTCGTTCTCAACACGTACGTAGCCGATGCATTGCTTTTCTCGCCTGCATTCAATATCTACTATTTCCCGCACGTTCTGGAGGTAGGAATCCCAATATTGCTTTTCAAGCTTGGCATTATCAAAAAGGATTTTAAATGTATACCATATACCATCGGTATCACTCTTGGAATTTTTATCGTAGTCCATTTTATAAATTTGGCGATCAACTCTTACTGTGTAGCCAACAATGTAACCGACTATGCAGGCAATGTAATTAAAGTCAATTATATGTTCACGATGTTCCACGATAACATTCCGTTACTCTCAACGTTTTATCAAATTCTTCCCGTTCCTTTCTGGTATATGCTTTTCGTGCTGCCTATTATCGCCATATATCTCGTAATAGTTTATCTCCCTCAGATAATAGGGCATTTCAAGCTCAAAAGTAAATAATATAAAAAATTCCGAGGTTTTACACCTCGGAATTTTTGTGTTTATTTGATTTTTTTCATTGGATGCACCCAAACACCGTATTCGTTTTTGAAATACACCTTGAAATTGTAGGCGTCAGATGGAATAGGTCTTGAAAACTCTCCGCTTTGCTTTTCTTCGGCGGTCAACTCCTCGTATCTGGCAAGACTTGCACAGCCTTCACCGGATACGCGGAAGTCCATATAAAGTATCTCGCTTTTTTTGTCACAAGGATCTGCTTTAACAGACAAAACGTCTCCGTCAACGGAAAACTCTATCTTTGCTTTATTTACACAGAAGAAAACGCTTTCGTTGGCATTTTTCAGCCTTGCTTCGTAATATCCACGACCGAAATTTCTCGAAACGATAGCTTGCGCGCCAACCTTTATTTCTTCAACTATCTTACCATTACAAAGTACCTCGATAACGTCATTATCATCACCGAAAACAGAGATAACAACCTCGTCTCCTGCAAGATAATTCGATTTGTTGCCACCGTTAACGCATATTTTCGGTGTCTTTTTGTCTAATCCGCTATTGAGTAGATTGTCAAGCTCTTGGTCGAATAAGGGAACGTCTTCAAGAAGATCATATCTCATAAGAGCAAAAAGCTTGTATTTTTCAAAATATTCATCAAGAGAAAAGCGTCTTCGTTTGCATGAGGGGCGAACAGCCTCGGAAACCTCGATTTCAACGATCTTACCACTCTCATCACGAAGAAGGTCGGTTATAAGCGCAACGTGACTTCTGCCGCCCCAACAAGCATACAGAACGTCGCAAAGCTCGATATCATCCGCGGTATATTCGCCTTGCTTGGCAACGTATCGCATACCGGGAACACTCTCCCAGCACTTAGTGCTGATGCGCCTATTGATACCTAAAGCATATCTCGCCAAGCCGTTACAAACGATGCCAAAATTACAACAATTATAAGCACCGTGACCTCTGGAGTAGATAAGGCTGTCGGGATTGGAAACCGCGGTCAAAAAGCTTTCGAAGGACACGTTTTCACACAAAAACTTATCGGTAAGCTCGGTCGAAGAGTATGGAAATCCGGTGACCTCAACACCGGCAGGTAACACGGTATTACCAACAGCATTCAAATAGGTCGGCACATCTCTGAGGGGTGTCCATTTTAAATCGGTTAACTGCTTAGATCTTGCAATCACAGCCGCCTTTGCCGGTGTATCTGGAATTGTACTTATCAATCTACTACCCATAAGGATCAACCTCTGAAAGGATTTTTTGCCGCAGCGTTCTTCATATCCTGAATTACAGTCTTGGGTTTCTTTGCCTTGAATATAGCAGAGCCCGCAACGATAACGTTAGCACCGGCAGAGGTGAGAAGGCCAACGTTTTCCGCGTTGATACCGCCGTCGACCTCGATGTCAAGGTTGATTCCGCGCTCGGAGACGTATTTGCGAAGCACAGAGACCTTTTCAAGAGTCTCGGGAATCAACGACTGTCCTCCAAATCCGGGCTCAACGGTCATAATCAGCGCCATATCTATATGTCCTATGAACGGAAAAAGATGCTCAACGGGGGTCTTGGGGGATATAGCAAGAGCCGCCTTCATCTCATAGGAATGGATAAGATGAATAACCGACATAGGGTTCTCACAAGCCTCATAATGAACTGTAATAATATCCGCGCCTGCCTTTACGAAGCGGTCTATGTATCTCTCGGGGCGCTTTATCATAAGATGAACGTCGAAGATCATATCGGTGTGCCTTCTGATACCCGAAATAAGATCCGGGCCAAAGCTTATGTTAGGCACGAACGCGCCATCCATTATATCGAGATGGAGATACTGAGCACCCGCTTCTTCAACTCTTTTAATGTCTGCCGCAAGGTTAGCATAATTCGCCGCAAGCAGAGAAGGTGCAATATAGATCATAATACATACCTGACCTTTCTAATTTGTCGTTTTTAGTAAATAATTGTCGCCTTGATACATATAATGTCGTAAGGCAAACGCTCAGGGATAGCCTTTTTCGTCGTTAAGAATAAGGAAGTTGGACATTATAGACGGTTATACCGAGCGATAATATATAGGGGTCGTCATATCAGGGCGATCCCAGCGCCTGGAAATTACAGCTTTTCAAGCAAGCACACAGCATGAGCAGATATGCCCAAGCCCTCACCGGTAAAACCAAGCTTCTCCTCGGTGGTTGCCTTAACGCTGACGTTTTCAGCGTCTGTTCCGAGAGCAATTGCAATATTTTCACGCATTTTTACAATATATGGCGCCATCTTGGGAGCCTGAGCAATAACCGTTGCGTCAACGTTTCCTATCTTGTACCCCTTATCGCGCATGATCTCCGCAACGCGGGAGCAAAGAAGAATACTGTCTGCGCCCTCGTATTCCGGATCATTATCGGGAAAAAGCTTTCCAATATCTCCGAGGCAAAGAGCACCTATTATTGCATCCATAACAGCGTGGACAAGCACGTCGGCATCGCTATGTCCAAGCAAGCCCTTTGAATAGGGAATATCAACACCGCCAATAATGCATTTTCTGCCCTCGACGAGCCTGTGAACGTCGTACCCGTGTCCGATTCTCATTGTTCGCCACCCTCGTCTTTCTTTTTTGCATCAGATTTTTCGGCATCAGCACGGGATCTCAAAATCGCCTCTGCAAAATAAACGTCCATGGGCTCGGTGACCTTGATATTCTCTCTCGAGCCTTCAACAAGCTTAACCGGGATCTTGATGTGTTCAAGCAGGGAAGCATCGTCGGTTCCCTCAAAGCTCTCATCGCGAGCGATGTAGGTTGCCGCACGGAAAGCGTTGACCTTGAACACCTGAGGTGTCTGCGCCTGCCAGGTCATTTCACGATTGGGAGTGTTCTCTATAAACTTATTTTTTTCTGCTATTTTAACGGTGTCAATAGCCTTAATAGCAAGAATTGCCGCGCCGTTAAGATAAGCACCGTGGCATACCTTCTCTATCATTTCGCAGGTAATAAGGCATCTCGCCGCGTCGTGGATAGCAATGAATTTCGATTTGCCGTCCACTGCGTCAACACCGTGTCTTGCAGACTCCTGACGCGTTGCACCGCCTTCTATAACCTTAAAAGGCTTCTTAATATTATAAGCTTTGGCAAAATCAGCGTATTTTTCGATCTCGTCTGCCTTCGCGACAATAATTATTTCGTCAATAAGATCCGAGCTATCGAACTGCATAACAGTTCTTGCAACCACGGGAATCCCTTCAATCTCAAGAAATTGCTTCGTTGATTTTCCGCCCATACGCGACGAAGAGCCACCTGCAAGGATCACAGCAGACGTAAAATACTTTTTGTCGGTCTTTCCAATGATCGCACGAAAAACCTCGGCGATCTTATGTGGCACGTCTTGTCTTTCTGACATTTTTGCACACCTTTCGTAAATTAATCAATTATCTTTTTCAATATCAGCAAGAAGAGCAACGCGAGCTGCATGTCTGCCGCCCTCAAACTCGGTATCAACAAAAAGATCTACCATATCACAAGCAAGTCCTGCGCCTACAACTCTTCCGCCAAGGCAAAGAACGTTTGCGTCGTTGTGCATTCTGGTCATTCTTGCAGAGAAGGTATCGGAGCAACAAGCGGCGCGAATGCCGTTATGCTTGTTAGCAGCGATAGATATTCCGATTCCCGTACCGCAGACAAGGATACCTCTTTCAAATTCACCCGACTGAATTCTTGTGCAAACCGCACGGGCATAATCGGGATAGTTACATGACTCGGTTGAATAGGTTCCAACGTCGGTAACCGAAATACCTCTTTTGTTAAGATGAGCAATTATTTCATTTTTAAGCTCGAACCCACCGTGATCACAGCCAATAATTATCTTTTCCATAACAGTATAAACCTTTCAAAATTTATTTTATTCCTAAACGCTCGTTTCTTTCACGCTCAGCTTGTGACGGGCGCAGATATATGGGTGCTATTTCCAAATCGGACAATATCTCACCCAAATTGTATTTTTCAAGGGCACAACGAGCAACACTGTAACCGCTTTGAGGTCTGCTTCTCTCGGGAACGTATTCAACAATTGTTTTCTTAAAGCCCTTCACGGTGATATCGTATCCATCACCCGAAAGGAAGATCTTTTTATCACACGATGAAAGCTCCTCGTCAAGCTCTTCGATAGACAAAGCTCTGTCGGGGCAAAGACGAGTGATCTTACCGCCTTTACACTCAAACAAAGCGTTATATACCTGATTTCTTCTGGCGTTCATCACGGGGCAGAGAATACCTTCGTATCCTATCAGATTATAAGCCAAGGCTTCAAGGGTTGATACCGATATGCAGGGCTTATTTTTTCCGTATGCAATACCCTTAAGCGTTGCAACACCGATCCTCACTCCGGTAAAAGATCCGGGACCGGTACTGCATGCAAAGCAATCAATATCGTCAAGCGTAAGCTCTGATATCTTCAAAATCTGCTCAATTACGGGAAGCAAGGTTTGTGAATGAGTGTTTCCTGTATTCACTGTCATCTCTGCAATCAACTTAGCATCGTTACATATTGCGGCAGTACAAACCTCAGCAGAGGTATCAAGGGATAATATATTCATAAAAATCAAACTCCAATCAAACTGACAGAAATCTTTCTTTTGTCACCGAGATCCACCTTTTCGATCTCTACACGGATATATTCGTCGGGAAGCGCAAACGGTATCATCTCGCACCATTCGGCAATGCATATTGCATCGGGACGAAGGTAATCGTAATAGCCGATAGAGTAGAGATCGTCCTCATCTGCGATTCGGTACATATCGAAATGATATACGCGTCTTATGCCAACGATAGCCCCGGGACATTTGTATTCGTTTACAAGGGCAAAGGTTGGAGACTTAACGGCAGCACCCTGACACAGCTCCGAGCAAAATCCCCGAACAAACGAGGTCTTACCAACTCCGAGATCTCCGTACATAGCTACGAACCTTGGCAGAGAACTGTCACTCGAGATAATATTCGCAATCTCTCGACCGAAGGCTTCTGTCGCTTCGGTGCTTTCAGTATATTTTAATATTGGGAAATTCATATCGGTCACGCTTTAACAAATGTGCTCATCGCTTCGATAGCGGCAACAAATCTCTCGTTATTTCTGATTGGAGCCCAAATACGGTTAGAGAATCTTCCTCTGACAAGCTTTTCGCAAAGCGTTAAGCTTTCAACGCCCTCCGGCTTATCGCTGACGTACTCTATGGTATTAAGAAGCACCGAGCTGTATTTATTGCTATCGGGAAGAGAATCAAACTCGATTGCATAGTGAGACATCTTTTCAACGCAATCCACCGCTGATTCACGGTCACCCTTCAGAAGATAAAGCATTGCAAGCTGACGGTAGGTGTTTGCGAGTCGATCGTTGTAATAAAGATAATTGCCGTCGAAAATAACTTCAAAGAGCTTAACGCCCTTTTCCATGATCTCGATCTTCTGATCAAGAGAATAGTGCTCCTCAGAAATATCGGGAACACAGGCAATGTTGTACATGTGCCACCACATATTATCGGCGAATTCCATAATATTTGTCTGTGCCTGCTTGAATGCGATCTCACCTGTCAGCACAGTAGCCTTAACGATCTCCTTACTGTAATCCATACCGTGAAGCTTTTCGGCAATATCGAGTGCCATCTGATCGTTGCCGAGCTGATGAGAATAGATACCGCAAAGAGTCTTTTTTGTCTCGTCTCTGATCTCATCATCGGTACAGTATTCAAGAATATGATTGCAAAGCGAAACAGCCTCTATAAGATCATTCTTTCTGGGCTTGCCTTCGGCAGAAATTGCAGAAAGTGTTTTGGCAAGCTCAAGCTGGATCTCAAAAGAAGAGGGGATCTCGGCATACGCCTCACGAAGAAGCGAGAGACACTCACCAAGCTTTTCACTCTCAAAAAGTATCTCGGCATTTGCGAGATACTCTCTTATACGCGACTCCTTCTGAACGCTGTCGTAGCAGAGAAGCTCATCCATGCCGACACCGAAGAAATCGGCTATCTGGGGCAGAGTTTCGATATCAGGGTAGCATATTTCCGATTCCCAACGGGAAACCGCCTGAGGAGTAACTCCTAAGTATGCGGCAAGCTTGTCCTGAGTAACGTCGTTATTCTTACGGAGAAGGCGAATCTTTTTTCCGATTTTGATCTCTGTCATAGTAAAAAACCTTTCGTCGATTAGTTTTATAATACTTATATTGTTATTATATATCAAAAAAGTCTCGATGTCAATATTTAATTTACAAAAAGCAACCTGTTGTTTAAAAAAATATTTTATAAAAAAATCAAAAAGCTATTTACTTTCACAAAATAAAGTGGTAAAATAATATTAATAATGGAAACGGTCCACTCAACAAGCGCATCCCCAAGAAATTTTAAAAAAGAGGTATCACATGATGAGAGAACTTGACGAAAACATTGAATTCCTTTACAGAAGCATAGTATCCATTGATAATTTTGAAGATTGCAAAACATTTTTTGAGGATATTTGTACCCCGTCCGAGATCCAGGAAATGTCGCGCAGACTTAAAGCGGCAAAAATGCTGAGCGACGGTGTTGTTTATACCGAGATCGCCGCGCGCACAGGACTCAGCACTGCTACCATCAGCCGTGTTAACCACTGTCTGAAGTACGGTAACGACGGATATCTCAAGGTCCTTGAAAAAATGAAGCTTGAGGATAAAAAATTGGGCAAATGACCCGGAGAATGATTTATGCCAGCATATGATTCTATTGCAAGCATTTACGATAATATAAATTCCGAGATAGATTATTCTGCTTGGGCGGATTTTATCGAAAAATGCTTTGAAAGACATTTGAAAGAAAAGCCAGAGCTCGTCCTTGACCTTGCCTGTGGCACGGGAAGTATGACTTTTGCTCTTGCCGAGCGCGGATACGATATGATCGGCGCGGATATGAGCGAGGATATGCTTACGGAAGCAATGGACAAGGCTTACGATAAAGGGATAGAAGGAATCTTGTTTTTAAAGCAGGATATGAGATGCTTCGAGCTTTACGGCACAGTAGGAGCTATTGTTTGCTGTCTCGACAGCGTGAATTATCTCACAGAAGACGGCGATCTTGAAAAATGCTTCAGGGGCGCACACAATTATCTTGATCCCGACGGTCTTTTCATTTTTGACGTAAATACGCCGTACAAATTCGAAAACATTTACGGAAATAATCACTACATTTTTGAGGATAAAAACTCTTTTGGAGAAAATGCCTATTGCGGTTGGCAAAATGAATACGATGCCGATACCAAGCTATGCAATTTCTATCTTTCGGTATTTACCGAAGAAGAGGACGGCAGATTTTCACGCGCCGACGAGGTACAGACCGAAAGATGCTATTCTGAAGATGAGCTTTCCTCCGTACTTGTAAAATGCGGATTTGAGGTATTGGGATTTTTCGGAGATTATAACTTTTCAGAACCCAAAAGCGATTGCGAACGGTGGTATATCGTTGCAAAAGCAAAAAAATAATTTCAGCACATACAGGAGTAAAAATGGCACAGTCTAAAATTTTACGCGCAATGACCAGCGACGGAAGCGCGAGAATACACATTATTAATTCTACCGATATTGTAAATAAAGCAATCGGATATCATAACACCAGTGCGACCGCAACCGCAACTCTCGGAAGACTCTTGACCGTAACAAGTATGATGGGTTGTATGCTTGGCGACAAGGAGGATACCATCACCGTTTCTCTTAACGGAGACGGTCCTGCCGGCAGAGTATTGGCGGTCAGCGACTATATCGGAAACGTACGCGGTTATATTCAGAACCCCTCGGTTGAAATCCCGCTTAAGCCCAACGGAAAGCTTGACGTAAGCGGCGCAGTCGGCAAAGGATTTCTCAATCTTATTAAGGACATGGGCTCCGCTGAACCCTATAACGGTTCTATCGAGCTTGTTTCGGGCGAGATCGCAGAGGATATAGCATCTTATTATGCACAAAGCGAACAGATCCCCACCGTTTGCGCTCTCGGCGTGTTGGTGGATACCGACCTTACCTGCAAGGCTGCGGGTGGAGTTATTATCCAGCTCCTGCCCTTTGCGGATGATGAAACAGTGACCAAGATCGAAAAGAATATTCCTTTCCTTGCAAACGTTTCCCGCCTTTTCGACAAGGGAATGAGCAATGAAGAAATTGCCGCGCTTGCACTTCAGGATATCGAATACGATCTGTTTGACGAGATAGACGTTGATTATCTTTGCACCTGCTCTCGCGAGAGAATGGAAAATGCAATGAAGTCAATCGATAAAAAAGAGCTCCGCAAGATGTTTGACGAGCAGATTGCTGAGGGCAAACCCGAAGAGCTTGAGGTAGTTTGCCGCTTCTGCAACACCAAGTACGGGTTCACTCCTGAGGATATTCTATAATTACGAAAGGGGATTACATAATGATCTACTCAACCACGCTTGACGTTTTAGCAACCACCTTTGGAAGAGAAAAAGGAATCGATATAATTGCAGATGCAGGCTTTCCCGCAATTGATTTTTCAATGTTCCGTGATCTTGATTTTGCATTCACTGACGATTGGAAAGAAAACACCTTAAAATTCAAGAATATTGCCGACAATCGCGGCGTTATTTTCAATCAAGCCCACGCTCCTTTCGGCGGCGGTTGGGAAAAGTACACCAAGGAGACCGTTCCAATGTTCCCTCGTCTTTTCGAGGTCTGCGCCCTACTCGGCATAAAGAACATAATCGTTCACCCGGTTCAGAAGGTGCCTTATCTCGGACGCGAGGAAGAAATGTTTGAGATCAATATGGAATTTTATAATTCCTTGGCTCCTCACGCTAAAAACAGCGGAGTTAAGATAGCAATTGAGAATATGTGGCAGAACAGACCCGTTACCAATTATATTTGTGATTGTGTTTGCGCTGATCCCCGAGAGCTTAACCGCTATTATGATTCTCTCAACGATTCCGATGCATTCACTATTTGCCTCGACCTCGGTCACGTAGCGCTTTGCGGCAGAGAGCCTCAGGATGCCATCAGAACTATCGGTCACGATCGCCTCGGATGTCTCCACGTACACGACGTGGACTACGTCAAGGATCTGCACACTCTTCCCGGATGCGCAAGAATTAATTGGGATGCGGTTTGTCATGCACTTGCTGACGTTGATTATAAGGGTGATTTTACCCTTGAAGCTGATAACTTCTTGCTCAAATACGATCCCGAGTTCCGTCCCACTGCGACAAGATTTATGGCAGAAGTATGCAAGCATCTTACCGGAAAGATAGAAGCATATAAAGCACAGAAATAAGCAATAACCCGAGGATGCGACCATCCTCGGGTTATTATTATATCATATTCGATTTTCTCGCTAACTTTTTCATAAGCTCACTGAACGGGACTATTAAAAATCCAACGATGAAATTGCTGATTCCGTGAGCTGCGTCGAAAACAACTCCGGTTGATATCCAAGTAAGCGTTTCGGCAAAATCAAGCCCGAAAAACAGTGAGTAAGCGGGAGCATAGAGTATACCGAAAGCAAAGCCGTGAAGGGAACACACTACGGGATACACCACCATGCAAAGCCATTTCGGCATCCTTTTCGGCAAAAGCATAGTAATCGCCCAAAGTATCGTCCATATATACAAATAAGGTACCCACCAAGGGCTGAAGGCTAAATACAAACCGTCAAGAAAAACGTAAATATATATAGGTATCAATGCGCGCCATCGAAAGGTTAAAGTCAACACCATAACCATCATTCCGAGCAGATGAATGTTGGGAAGCGCAGACATTATGACCTTGGAGCAGAACATAAGTGTGCCTAACATTGCGAATATCGCAATCATCAATATTCGATGTCGCCAAATGTCTTTAGGACCTTTTCTGTTACTTTGTGTAGACAAATCTGAAGCTCTCCCCACCGTTGATCCTTTGATCGTTGACACCGTAAGGCATTATGGTGTCACCTTCGTAGAACGCCCAGTATGCCTGATCCTTTTTCCAGCTTGCCTCAATTCCATTGAGAACGTTGAAAAATGTAGGATCGTTTATAAGTCCGTGCTCATACATAGCATCGCCAAGGTTATTCTTATCCGTATTAAGAGTGAGCACGATGCTTTTCTCACCTGCTTCAACCGAAACTAAAACGGTCTTTTCACCGTTGCCGAGGGTGGTATCCGAAGAATAGGTTGCATTCTCCCAAAGAGCCGTAGTGTCAGCATCCTGATCACACGCAACAAAGCAGAGAATACATACGATTGACAAAAAAATTGCCACTGAGGCTGTAATTGATTTTTTCATTTAAAAAAACCTTTCTTGTGTTGTATTTTCACAAAAAGGATAAAATAAAAGCGCCCTCCCATGGGCGCAAAAAGGGAACGGCACCTGCTCCATGCCGCCATAACCCTTATCTCCCCACATTGCCCAAGAGACTTTTATAGGTCGCAGAACGATAAGCATTCCGACTTATGACTTTCGTCAAATACGGTAATGGCTGTTGCCGCGGATTCTCACCGCCGTTTCCTTATCCCCGAATAATACCGTCAAGCAGTATACCCGACAAAGAATCTTCATTCTATGAACTGCGTTTATTCTTTTTATGTACCGATATTATAACACATATTATGACAAAAAGCAATAGATTTTCAAAAAATCCCTGCCGAAAAATCGGCAGGGATCTGTTTAGAGAAAATTATTTAACGAGGATAACAACGGTAGGTACATTCTGCTTGTAAACTCGGCTACCCTTGAAGGAAAGTCTTTCGTCAACTCTGAGATCACAACCGTCGGTATCAACGTCCCAGTAAATCTCAGCATTTTCGGGGATCTTTGTGCAGATATTTACCACCGGAGCATTGGAATTAACGATCCAACCCATCTTATATCCATCGGGAAGTCGATCTTCCTCAATAGTTGAGAATACTGTGTTAGAAGGCTCCTTTGTAACGTTGTATTTCTTGCCGTCGATAGTCACACCGCAGGTCGCATCACCGCGGAAAGCCACCAATTTGCCTCTCGGGCTGAGACGGTACTGAAGAAGATTTTTACCGGTATAGCTTATCTTATGACCCTCAATATCGAATTCTTCAAAATCAAGCTCCAAAGGAAGCATTAATTCGTAATTTTCAAGGAATTTAGCATCTGCTTCATCATCTCGTCTGAAGCTACCGATTGGCCAAAGCTCTCGCATAGTTCTGTAGTGACGGCAGATAGAGATCGCGCCGTTATTAAAGTGAGTAGCAAAATAATCGGTCTTTCTCGAGATCGTTTCAGTATTATCAAGCGCATCTGCACCGCCGTATGCTCCAAGCTTCTTGAGAACATCGAAAAGGGTAGATGGAGCGTCACCGGACTCGCCCGACTGGTCGTCACGGAGTCGGCATCCTATATAAGTCGCTCTGCCTAGACCGTATTTACGGGTTGCGCCTATAACCGCATTGCCGGCATTAGCAACCGCATCACCGCTGCCTATCTTTACCTTGTATACTCTGTCAGGAAGCATATCGGTAGGTATCTTCATTTTAGAAATACCCGTAAGAATGCCTGAGAATCTTACTTCGTGAGCAGATCCACCCTCAGTGAGATTTTCTGCAGACTTCAAACCGAAAAGCTTGAGCCAACGAGTGGGTATCTTTCCGTTTTCCAAAGCTGCGGGGGCCGCGTTCCAAACAAGGTTACCGCCACCGCGTACGAATATCTCAAGCATATCCATGAGCTTTTCGTTGTAGAAAGGTTCAAATCCTATAACAATGGTAGAGTAGGTTCCTATGCCAAGCTTCAGCTTGCCTTTTTCTATCTTGCCAAGGTTTACGATCCTGTCTGCAGGGCAGTAGTTACAGTAACCGTACTGAACCATCCAGCTTCCAAATCTTTCTTCAACCGCTGTCAGATCCTTGGGGTAGACGTAAAGCACGTCAATAGCTCTCGGTCTTCCGTACGTTACGAGAGCCTCGCGAAGACCTCTGCCGCCGCCTGAGAAAGATTGAGAAACGTTAGAAAATCTTTTCCTTACCTCATTCGGGAAGCCCCATGCACCCCATGATGCTACCTCGTTTCGGTTGAGAGAACCGAGAGACGCGGACATAGCACCGCCGTAATAATTGCGGTCAAACCAACCGCACTCGCAGAAGTCAGTGCCGCCGTATGAGAAATAGTCATTCCACTTGAAATAGTCGTAGCAGCCGGATATCGCCTCTCGGATGGTGCTTGAATAAACGTAATCGGGAGAATAATCAAAAGTGCAGTATCCTCTTTGAAGAGCACGGTGGAACATTCCGTCGGTTCTTCCCGGACCGTAATGGTCGCAGGTAGGAGATTCCTGCCAGGTAGCATGGCCGAGACAGAGGGGATCCCATCCCTTGTGCTTAACGTAGGTATCTCTGATATAGTCTCTCGCATCACAGCACATGCCGACCACCTGATCCTGAAGCATCTCAAAATAAGTGCGACGCATAAGGAAGGTACGATAGAGGTCTGCTGAGCTATCGCCAATAACGTGCTGAGTATTGGACCTTCCGAGAATATTTCTGTCTGCAAGCATATCATATCCAAAATAGATAAGCGCTTTGTCGAAATCTGCAAATATCGGATCAACCTCTGCCAGCTTCGCTTGGAAATTCTCAGTCATATAGCGAGAGGGAATTTCAAACGGGCCGAAATGACCGAATCCCCAGTCGAACTGAATGTGCATCTCATCCGAATAAAGCTCCATAAATTCAACACCCTCGCGGCGGTACATATCGATAACACCGTGAACGTATTCAATAACGTCGGGATGGAAATAATCCATCTCGGGTGTATCAACGTAAAATACCGCAAAAATTCGGTTGCCGGGAAGAGCCGTCTTACCTTCAACGACCGCGTGCTGATTGCCAAAATAAGTGCTGAGCTCATAAGGCTCTTTACTTATAGTAACGGTATAGTCACTCTCGGGGATCTCAAGGATAGATTCGGGCTTTATTGTAAGATACGCGCTACCGTTATCCTCCTCGGTATAGGTAAACAAACGGGCATGATTATATTTGGGGTATATATGCCCCTTATTATTAGTCCAACGCTCGGAAACTACTCCATTGAATTTAAAGCTTCCGTCCGCATTACGGATACCCTCGGCAAAGAAACGGTGTTGACCGCCAACACCCTTATCCTGCTTGAAGTTTCTACCGAGGTCAAGCGGATTGGTAACGCTGGCTCCTATTCCAATACCGTATTTTTCGGCATATTCTGAAAGCTTTTTGGTGCAATCAATAAACTCGGGATGAGTAAGATGCAGCTCACGCTCTCCGCCACCGAAAAAATGATCGTGGAAGAACGTGATCACCTCAGCCTTTCTTGACTTTGCCCTCTCACAGACATCCTTCATGGAAGAAGAGGCTTTGCTCGTTTGATTGTTTGCAAGCTTGGGGGCGTACTGCTCCTCGGGCGCATTTGCGTATGCGCGAAGCTTGTCATCCTCGGTGAGAAGAATATTCTCGCGTCGAACGATCGAATGCAATGGCGGATTTTTCTTAAGTTTTGGTGTAGACATAACGGTTTACCTCCAATTTCAGTATTTGGCGATCAAAAATCAATCACCTTCATCCGCAGGAAAATTTCCCTCAAAAAATCTGACCGAAATTCTGACTTTTAGCTTTCAGAAAATCAGTACATAAGTTCATCTGCTTATGTTACAAAAATTATAACATACAAAAAATGACTTTGCAATACTTTTTACGAAATTTCTTGTTATTTTTGAACAGTTTTTTAGGTTTGTAATCATTTCAACTATGCAATATGCAATAAAAGCCCATTCGGATCATCTGTCCCGACGGGCTTTTGTTGAGTATCTAAATAAAGAGCTTTCGCGTTTGCTTTCCGACAAGGGCATCATCAAGCGTATTTTCAAGAAGAGAAAGATCAGCAACAAGCGAATGCGGCTTTTTTACGGGATCATCCTGCTTCATAGGCACAAAAAATACGTTTTTACGCATCAAGAGCTTACCAAGATTGCCGAGATTTGCAGACATCGCGTCATTTGATGCAAGTGCAATTATAAGCGGTCTGTCGCTACGCAAATGAGCCTTTGCCGCCATACAAACCGGCGTATCGGTTATTCCGTTTGCAAGCTTTGCAAGAGTATTTCCCGTGCAGGGCGAAATTATAAGAGCGTCGAGTGTAATTTTCGGTCCCAAAGGCTCGGCATCCTCTATCGTATGAATTATTTTTCTGCCGCATATATCCTCGATCTTACGTATCCAATCCTCACTCTTGCCAAATCTCGTATCTGTATTATAAGCGTTATAGCTCATTATCGGAATTATATCCGTGTATTTATTTTTAAGATTCATTAATGCCTCTGTTGACTCCTTAAAAGTGCAAAATGAACCGCAAAGTGCATATCCGATCATTGCCTTTTCCTTTCTGATATGAAGTTGGAGATAGTTTCAAAAATGTATTTTCCTGCACTCACAGGCGCGTATTTGCCGGGGATCGAGGGCGCATTAATTATCTCTATACCCGCATCCCTCGCCGCTGATAGGTCTATCCCACCGGGTGCGGATGCAATTTCTATATAAATAGGCTTATTTTTGCAATCATTTAATACCTTAGAGGTAAAAATAATTCCGTGGACGGTGTTGAATACGACGTCAGTGTTATCCAGAGCTCGACCGAGCACAGTATAATCCGAATCAAGCCTTAATGTCTTGTATCCCATCAATGCAGCTTCGCATAAGCTTTCATCTCGTCTTGCAGCAACGGTCACATCAGCGCCAAGCTTTTTCAGAATATCTGCAAGCACCCTGCCTATGCGCCCGTATCCGCTTACTAAAGCTTTCATTCCATGCACAGTTATATCGGTGTGCTCCATCGCTATCATCAATGCACCCTCTGCTGACGGAAGTGCATTTTTCTTTTGAAGGTCTTCGTTCTCGTAATAATCAAACACTTCAACACCGAATTCAGCACAGATCCTTAGCATTTCTTCAGGAATCATGCCTCCCATCAATTTAGCCTTGTTCTTTGCGGCAAGCCTCACAACGTCGCTCAGCGCAATTTTATCGCCCTGCGACGAAACGTACAACTTATCTCTTGTAACAGGCAAGGGAAGAACTACAATATCCACTCCTTCAATCGCTTTTTCGAGATTCATACATATCTCCGCTTTCCCCACGATCTGCGAAGTGTCGCTTACCGCAAAGGCTCTCACCTCGCACCCTGCATTTATAAAGCATTTTGAAATAACGGTCTGACGCTTATCTCCGCCGATCACCGCAACCTTCAGGTTCAAAATTAATGTATCCATAATAAATACCTTTCTCGGTACCGTTAATCTATTTCAGGTCTTAAAAATACGACCTCATTACATTCTATGCAAGGGAAGAATAAAGGTGAGTAATGTCGAAAACGGAAATAATTAGGAATTTATTTGTATAAAGAGCTTTTTATTAACAAAATATTCAAACAAAATTTCTTTGATTGTGATATAATTAACCTAATAGTGTAATCACTTAAATAATATATGTTTTTCGGAGGTATTTATGGCTGAACTTAAGATGCTTGCCATCGACCTCGGCGCTTCCAGCGGCAGAGGTATCGTCGGATCTTTTGACGGCAACAAGCTCACTCTTCGCGAAAATCACCGTTTTTCCAACGATCCCGTATTCGTAAACGGTAGATTCACCTGGGATATT
>JBGVHJ010000121.1:0-15429 GCA_045122255.1 Eubacteriales bacterium
ACAGTAGAACGATTTGTAATCGATTTATTTGTAGGGACCGGCGTCCTCGACGGTCCGTGAATGAACGATTTAAATCGATGAAACGGGCGATTCGTGAATCGCCCCTACAAATTCGACCATCGCCAACCCACCGATAAATCAAAATTTGAAAGGAAAAGGAGATATTCTATGTTGCCCGAGATAAAAAATGTAAAGATGCCGAGTCTTACTCTGCCCACCGCGTGGCAGACGGTAATATTCCGCAATTTCGGCTACGTTAAGACCGAAAGGATCGCAGAGGTGCTTTCCTGCGACGCGGAGACCGTCGAGCTTGAAGCCAAAAGGCTTGGCTTGCAGAGCTTTGATTTCAGCGCGGATTTTGAGGCGCGCGGATACATAACGGTGATCAGAAGCAACTGGTTTTTACTTGATTATGAGCAGCTGACCGCTCTTTTGGGCATAGATGAGAAAAAGCTGGACTTTATTCTTGTGAATGACGATTTTCTCGGAGTCAAGCTCGGCAATTTCAAGCCCTTTTGCGAAAAGGTCAGCTATTCGCCCCTCGATGCGGAGCAGATAAGGGCAACGGAGAGCTTTGCCGAAAAGATCTCGCCCTATATGACCGAGCCGCAAAAGAGACCTTTTGATTTCTTTGAAAATGATGTCACCGACAGAAAAAATGCGGTGGTAGCTCAGGGCAAGCGCATTGTGCACGGATATCTTTCACCCTGCGGAGATGCCTTTTCAAGCGATTGTGCCGACACCCTGCCCGAGGAGCTGCTTGAAAGATACAGAGCCGCGGGAGTTAACGGCATCTGGCTTCACGGTCTTCTTTCCGCACTTTCGCCCTATCCTTTTCTCCCTGAGCTATCAAAAGGCTTCGAAATCAAGCGAAAAAACTTCATAAATATTATAAAAAGATGCAAAAAATACGGAATTTCTGTATATTTATACATGAACGAGCCTCGCGCTCTGCCGACGGGTTGTGACGAAAAATACGAAAAGCTTATCGGCTGGCAGGAGCAGAGAACGCTTTGTCTCTCGCACGGGGAGGTCAGGGAATACCTATATAATGCGGTGTATGACCTTTGCTCAAGCGTTCCCGATTTAGGCGGAATCTTCACGATCACAATGAGCGAAAACCCCACACATTGCCATTTTGTGCCCGGAACAGAGTGCCCCGTTTGTAAAAATATACCGCCCGAGGAGAATGCCGCGGAGGTCAATAATATCTTTGCCCGCGCCATGAGAGATTCGGGATGCTCGGGCGAGCTTATAGCTAACCTTTGGGGATGGTCTCCTTATATGCAGTGGAGCGAGGAGCAGATTTGGCACGGTATCGAGCTTTTGGATCCCGATATTTCGGTAATGTGCGTCAGCGAGTACGATCTCGACATTGAAAAGGGGGGCGTAAAGAATAAGGTCATAGATTATTCGATCTCAAATCCCGGACCCTCCGAGATCACAAAAAAGATAATTGAAAAAGCGAGAGCGCACGGACACAAGGTGTACGCGAAGATCCAGGCGAGCAACAGCTGGGAATGCGCGGCGGTGCCCTATATCCCCGTATTTGACCTTGTTGCCGAGCATATTCGCAATCTTCATGCGCTGGGGGTCAACGATCTGTTTCTGACCTGGACGCAGGGCGGTTATCCCTCGCCCTCGGTATCTCTCGCCTGCGAATTCGACGGAGGCTTTGACCTTGAGAGGTGGTACGAAAACAATTTTGGTGACGATAGAGTCAGAGGAGCCATAGCGCTCTTCTGCAAGGCATTCAGAGATTATCCCTTCAGTGTTAAAGCGCTCTATCTTTCTCCCCACACCCTCGGTCCTGCAAACCTTTGGGACACAGAGCCCGAGGAGAAGGGCTCGACGATGGTCTGCTTCTCTTACGACGACGTGGAAAGCTGGGTCGAGCCTTACGGCGCTTTCATATATCTTTCGCAAATGGACATCGTATGTTGGTTTTGGGAAGAGGGAATCGAGCTTTTGGAGATGGCCGAAAAGAATGCAAAAACCGAAGAGCTTTTGCGATATGCAAATGCATTCTATTGCCACTATTTCAGCGATATACTTCAGACGAAATTTGCTCTTTGCAAGCGCGCGGGAGACAAAAAGGGTATGACCGAATGTCTGCGCCGAGAAAGAGAGAATGCCCGAAAGCTTCTGTCGCTTATGAGAGCGGATGCGAGAATAGGCTACGAGGCTTCAAATCACTATTTCTATACCGAAAGAAATATTTTGGAGAAGATTTTGAGAACCGAGAAGTTGGAGGAAAGCCTCGCATGAAGGTCGTTATTGCAATAGATTCGTTCAAGGGAAGCCTTGAAACTCTCGAATCGGGCGGCGCGGTTGCGGAAGGCATAAAAGCCGTATTCCCCGATGCCGAGACCGTGATCTGTCCTCTTGCCGACGGCGGTGAGGGAACGGTAAGAGCGGTAACGGCGGCGCTTGGCGGTGAATTGTGTCAGGTGGAGGTGACGGGACCTCTTGGAAAGAGCGTGGTTGCCGAATACGGCGTAATATCTGCCGAGGGGCTTGCGGTGCTGGAGATGAGCGCGGCGGCAGGGATAACCCTTGTTCCCGAAGAAAAAAGAAATCCGCTTTACACCACTACGCGCGGCGTAGGCGAAATGATACTTGACGCTATAAGCAAGGGATGCAGAAAATTTATTATCGGCATCGGCGGCAGCGCAACCAACGACGGCGGTGTGGGAATGCTTAAGGCTCTTGGATTTGAGTTTCTCGACGAGATGGGAGAGCCGATAGCAGACGGAGCGATAGGTCTGTCGGCGCTTCACAGAATCGTTACCGACAAGGCGATAAGAGAGCTTGCCGAGTGTGAGATCCGGGTGGCTTGCGACGTAAGTAATCCGCTCTGCGGAGACAGTGGCTGCAGCAGGATCTACGGGCCGCAAAAGGGCGCTGACGAAAAAATGATAGCCGATATGGACGGCTGGCTTTCGCATTACGCGAGCCTTACCCGTGAGCTTTTACCCGAGGCTGATGCCGATTTTCCCGGTGTCGGAGCGGCGGGTGGGCTTGGATTTGCCCTTAAATACTATCTTGGCGCAAGCCTTGGCTCGGGTATCGGCTTGGTGATGGACGCGATACGGCTTGAGGAGCATATAATTGATGCCGATATAGTGATTACGGGTGAGGGAAGACTTGACTCGCAAAGCGCTATGGGAAAGGCACCCGTGGGTGTGGCAAGACTTGCAAAAAAGCACGGCAAGAGAGTAATTGCCTTTGCAGGCGCCGTCAGCGACGGAGCTGAGGTCTGCAACAAAGAGGGAATAGACGCGTTTTTCCCGATCGTGAGACGTCCCTGCACCCTCGGAGAGGCAATGGACAAGGAAAATGCTTATAAAAACTTAAAAAACACCGCAGAGCAGGTGTTTAGACTTATAAAGGCTTACAAATAAAAGCCTTAAAACTTGAATTTTGGAGGTTTTTATGAAAACCCATACTTTTATAGGAAAATGGATAAGCGACGGAATTTTCGCGCCGAGAGAGCCGAGACAGGTTTTTCACCGTCAGCTTGAAAAGCTCGAGCTGCCTCTTGACGAGCACAGGGACAGCCATATTTTGTTCAGAAGAAGGTTGCAGCTTGATAGGGAGGCGGACTCTGCTAAGGTATTTATCACTGCAGACGATTATTACAAGCTTTACATAAACGGAAGCTTTGTATCTCAGGGTCCTGCTCCCGCGTATCATAATGCATACAATTACAACGAGATCGATATTTCGCCTTATATAGTTGAGGGAGAGAATATTTTTGCGATCCACACATATTATCAGGGTCTTATCAACCGCGTGTGGCAGAGTGGGGATTTCCGTCACGGTCTTATTATGGACGTGGAGATTGACGGGGAGACGGTTCTTTCGTCAGACGAAAGCTTTCTTTGCCACCGTCACACCGCGTACACGGCTATAGCTAAGTCGGGCTACGATACCCAATTTATGGAGCGGTACGATTCACGCGCGGCAGAGTGCGGCTTCTATAAGGTGGATTTTGACGACTCACAGTGGGAAAATGCTTGTGAGAGAGTATTTGATGATTACACTCTCACACCGCAACGTTCAAAGATGCTGGTTTTTGAGGAGGTAAAGCCCGCGGTTATAAACGCCTCGGGAAATAAGCTGACGCTTGATTTCGGCGGCATGTACGTCGGAGTGATCTCGGCAAAGGCCAGAGGCGAGAGCGGAGAAAAGGTGACCTTGAAAATGGGGCAGGAGCTGAATGATGACGGAAGCGTGAGACACAATCTCCGTTGCAATTGCAACTATTACGAGGAATGGATACTTTCGGGCGGCGAGGATATACTTGATCAGTTTGATTATAAGGCATTTCGCTATGCCGAGATCGAGACCGAGGGGGCGGCTTTGCTGGATATTTCGCTTATGGCAAGGCACTATCCCTTTGAGCTGAAGGCTGAATTGAAGAAGGAATACGCAGGAAACAAGTATGCAAAAGCGATCTGGGAGCTTTGTGTCCGAAGTCAGAAATACGGCATTCAGGAGACGATCCAGGATTGCCCCGACCGCGAAAAGGGATTTTATCTTGGCGACGGATGCTACGATGCCTTTACCAATTACGTGCTGACAAATGACGACAGTATGGTGCGCAAGCTTATAGACGATGCCTTTGCATCGTCCTTCATCTGCGAGGGACTTGTGACCTGTATGTCCTGCTCCTTTATGCAGGAGATCGCCGAATATCCCTTGATCCTGCCCGATCTTTTGCTCTGGCATTACAGAGCGAGCGGAGACCGAGAGTATCTCTGCAAAAACGTAAAAAAGATGCAGAGGGTGCTTGATTTTTACCGCGAGAATTACGAAAAGAACTATATTTTAAATAATCTTGACCGTTGGTGCGTGGTGGAGTGGCCTAAGAACTATCAGGACGGATATGCCGCCGACGTTGCCGAGGGAAGAGTCAGCCGCGAGGCGCATATTTCTATAAACGCGTATTATTACAGAGCGATCTCGGTGACGAATAAGCTTTGCGCTCTGTCAAAGCTGCCGAAATACAGAGATGACGTGAGTGCGGTATATAACGCGATCGTAGAGCTTTTCTACGACAAGGAGGCGCACCTTTTCGTTGACGGAGAGGAGCACAGACACATAAGCCTTATTGGAAACGCATTCCCCTATGCCTTCGACATGGCACCCGATAAGGAATTTATAGCGAATTTCAGAAAAATGCTCAAAGAGAAGGGTGAGGACTCGACCTCGTTCTTTACCACCTTCCCGCTTTTGCTTAAATTTACCCGAGAGGGAGACCTCGAGCAGATAAGACGCTATATTATGCACGAGGGCACTTGGAGGAGGATGCTAAGCGAGAATGCGACGTCCACCTTTGAGGGCTGGGGCAAGGATTGCAAGTGGAACACCTCGCTATTTCACTTGACTATGTCAAGCGCGGCTATGTTTATGGCGGACGTGGAGCTGAAGAAGTATTTGGAGTAATGGATGAATTGGGGTTTATGAGCCTTCCCCAGCGGGGAAGGGGGACCACGCAGTGGTGGATGAGGAGATCGCCCTATTAAGGGCGAAATGTCTTAAAAGGGTTTCACCAAAAACGTTATTCTAAAAGGGATTGTTGTGGGTGAGGTCGGTTGTGAAGCCATCTTATAAATCTGCAAATGATCTCCTCATCCACCGCGTTGCGGTCCCCCTTCTCCGCTGGAGAAGGCTAACCAACAAATCAAAATTTGAATTATTAAACAAAAAACAAAATGAAAAAGATAATTTTCGACACGGACATAGACGGCGCTTGCGATGATGCGGGAGCACTTGCCATTATACACGAAGCGGAAATATTGCTTGACAAGGCTATGTGCGGTAAGATTTTTGAATAATGAAGAGGTTGGGTTATGACAAGACTTGAAGAATTGATAGAAAAGTATCCCGTGCGCAGAAGCTCTCAGCAAAAGAAGGCTTTCAGAGAATATGTGATAAGCGCCGCAGAGGAGCTTGGAGCAGAGGCTAAAGTGGAAAAGACCTGCGACGGTAAAAATGAAAACGTGGTTATCGGAGATGTGGAGCATGCAAAGGTGGTATTTACCGCCCATTACGACACTCCCGCCGCGTCGCTTTTTCCGAACGTTATGATCCCGAGAAATAAGCCTTTGTTTTACTTGTATCAGTTTGCTCCGATAATTTGCATATTGCTTATTGGCCTCGCCGGAGGCTTTGCGGTGCAGGCTTGGACCGGAGGAAACAGGATCGCATTTTTGATCGCCTTTATGGTGATATATTACGGGGCATACTTTTTGATGTACCGCACTTTTACAAACAAAAATAATTATAATGACAACACCTCCGGAACGGCGGCGGTGCTGACTCTTCTTGACCGCCTTGAAAGCGAAAAGCGAAGAGAGGTTGCTTTTATCCTTTTCGATAACGAGGAAAAGGGCAAGAAGGGCTCCAAAGCCTATTTTCAAGACCACGGGGAATATATGAAGGATAAGCTTCTTATCAATTTCGATTGCGTGGGATACGGAGATCAGGTGATCTTTATTGCCAAGGAGGGCGCAGAGCAAAAATCGGAATATGCGTCTCTTTGCGAAAGCTTTTTGGAAAAGGACGGGTTTGTTCCACATTTTTATCCGATGAAGGGCTCGGAGTCCAACTCGGATTACAAAAATTTCCCCTGCGGAATTGGTTGTATGACATGTAAAAAGGGCAAAACCGGACTTTTGTATACCCCGAGAATACATACCGCCTTTGACACGGTTGCAAATAACGAAAACATTGAATATATTGCCGACGGAATTTGTCGGTTTGTGAAAACTATATAAATCGATTTGGGAGGATTTTGTAATGAAAATTTCAACCGAAATAAACAGTGCGGCGAAGATCGTTGGAGAAGCGAAGGCGATAGAGCTTTACGGCAAGGCAGGCTTTGATTGTTGGGACTTTTCAATGTTTGAAATGTGCCGCTGGGATTGGGGAAGAAATTGCCCCGTTGAGAAGGATCATCCCTTAAAGGGCGCAGATTATCTTGCCTTTGCAAGAGAGCTTCGCAAGATAGGCGAAAGCTACGGTATGGAATGCAATCAGTCTCACGCGCCTTTTCCGTGCGACAAGCCCGAGGTGAAGGGATATCTCAAGAGAGCTATTGAATGCACCGCCGAGGCGGGAGGAAAAATATGCGTTATCCACCCCGTAAACAATTGGGATGCGCAGAGAAACGCTGAATTTTATTTCGAGCTTTTGCCCTTTGCCAAGGATCACGGCGTGAAGATCGCCACCGAGAATATGTGGAACTGGACAAGGGAGAACGGTCTTGATCAAGCCGCAAGAGCCGCTTGCTCTCATCACGATGATTTCGTGGCGCATCTTGACGCGGTAAACGACGAATTCTTTACGGCTTGCCTTGATATCGGTCACGCAGAAATGAAGGGACTTGGTACAAGCGCGCCTCAAATGATACGCGCTATCGGTTCTCGCTTGGGCGCGCTTCATATTCACGATAATGACCGATGGAAGGATCTCCATCAGATACCCTTTGCGGGCAGCATCGATTGGAATGCCGTTGTAAAGGCATTGAAGGACGTGGACTACAGGGGCGAATTTACTCTTGAAGCCGACACTTATCTGCATGCATTCAATGCCGAAAATATCGAAGAGGGTGTTAAGAATATGGCGGATGCAGCAAGAAAGCTTGTAGAAATGTTTGAAAACGCATAAAAGGAGAGACATATTATGAAGAAGGTTATTCTTTTAGGTGATTCTATACGAATGGGATATGATAAATACGTCAAGGATGCGCTTGCAGGTGTCGCCGAGGTATATTATCCCGAGGAAAACTGCAAATTTGCGCAGTATCTTTTGCGCTTTGTTCACGATTGGAAGGCAACGGGGAAATGGCCAACCGATGCCGATATCGTTCATTGGAATGCGGGACTTTGGGACGTGCTGGAGCTTTATGGCGAGGAACCCATGACCGGCGAGGCGCAGTATGCGGAAATGATTGCGAGAATTGACAGACAGCTGAGAAGACTTTTTCCTAAAGCAAAAATCGTTTTTGCCACCTCTACCTCGGTGCAGGAGGAAAAGTACCGTCCCGAATTTAAGAGACATAATGATATCATAGAGAGATATAACGATATAGCGATAAAGGCTCTTGAGGGTAGTGATTGCTTGATCAATGACCTTTACAGCTTGTCCTTGACACTTACTGATAGCTGTTGGTCTGATGTAACCCATTTTAATACCGCTGACGGCAGAAAAACTATGGGTGGAAGAGTGCTTGACGTTATCTGCCGAGAGCTGGACATAACATTGGTTGATAATAAAGCAGACGGATCGTCTCACGAAAACTACAGTGAGAAAAATATCGGACAGTAAAAAATTTTGAAAAGGGTAAATAAAAGTGAAAAAAATAATACTTATCGGAGACTCGATCCGCCTGGGCTACGACAAATACGTTAAGGATGCTCTTTCGAGTGTTGCCGAGGTCTATTATCCCAACGATAGCGCACGCTTTTCGGAATATACCCTCCGTTATCTTTCGGATTGGAAGCATGATAACGGGTGGGGCGAGGATATCGACCTTGTTCATTGGAATACGGGACTTTGGGACGTGCTTGAGATGTACGGTGAGGCGCCTATCTCCAATCCGCAGCAGTATGGAGAGACGATTGCAAAGATCTCAAGACAGATAAAGATACTTTTTCCAAAGGCGAGGCAGGTCTTTGCCACCAGCACCTCGGTTATTGAAGAGAGATACGATTGGACAAGAAAAAGGCACAACGCAACCATTGAGCAGTACAATAAAATTGCCGTCGAGGTGTTGGACGGTACGGGATGCGTTATAAACGACCTTTATACTCTGACGAAAAATGCGCCTATCGAGATAAGAGACGGTGACCCCACCCACTTTTACACCCCCGAGGGCACGAAGCTGATAGGTGACAGAGTGCTGTCCTATATATGCGGTGAGCTGGGAATTGCGGCGAGCGAGGTTAATCTTGAAGATTTCGTTCCCGAAAAGTACGACGCGAAAACCATTGGATACTGATATTTTTGGAGGAATTGAATATGTTCAACGGAAAAATGAAAGCCCTGACCTTCAGCTACGATGACGGAGTGGATCAGGACAAGAGACTTATAGAATTATTCAACAAATACGGACTCAAGGGTACCTTTAATCTTAATTCCTCTCTTCTTGGCAGAAGAGAGGACACGCTTACTATTTTAGGCAGAACGGTGGGTCACGGCAAGGTGTTTGCCTCCGACGTGCGCCATATATATGACGGTCACGAGGTTGCGGTGCACACGCTGACTCACCCCCTGCTCCCGGGAATAGAGGATGACGCTGAGATCATCCGTCAGGTCGAGGAGGACAGGATCAAGCTCTCCGAGCTCTGCGGATACGAGGTTGTGGGAATGGCATATCCCTGCGGCGGGCAGAATCATGACGACCGAGTTGCGAACATTATTCGCGAGAATACGGGAGTGAAATACTGCCGTACCATCATTTCAAATCACAGCTTTGACATTCAAGAGGATCTTTACAAATTCAAGCCCACGGTATATCATTTCGGAGAATTTGACAAAATGTTTGAATTGGGTCAAAAATTCCTTGAGACTGAAGCCGATACTCCTCAGATCCTTTACGTTTGGGGTCACGCTTATGAGTTTGATATAAGAGACGGTGATTGGGAGAGAATGGAAGAGTTCTGCAGGATGATGTCGGGACGTGACGATATCTTCTACGGAACCAACAAAGAGGTGCTTCTTTGATGAAAACAGAGTTTGACGTCTGCTGCGACCTGCATCTTCATTCTTACTATTCCGACGGAACAAATCCTCCGCAGGCTCTCATTGATATGGCGAAGGAAAAGGGAATGGTCACGGTTGCTCTTACAGACCACAATACGGTAAAGGGAATACCGGAATTTTTATCGGCGGCGGAAAAAGCCGGAGTGGATGCCATAGGAGGCATTGAATTCTCGGTGGACTATCGCTCGCGTGAGCTTCATCTTATCGCTCTCGGAGTAAATGAAAAATATTTCGGTGAGATCGAAGAGATGATGGAGGAATATCTGAAAAGCCGTGAAAGCTCAAACAGAGAAATGATCGGCGCGCTTTTCTCCGACGGATATCTTATCGATTACGACGTTATTTTAGAGAAGAGCGGCAACGGTTACGTCAACCGAGCACACATTGCGGCAGAGCTTGTGGAAAAGGGGTACTGTTCCTCCGTAAAGGAGGCATTTGCCACGTTGCTTCGAAAGGACGGGAAGTATTTCAGAGAGCGAAAGTATCCCAACGTTTTTGAGATGATAGAATATATCGAAAAGATCGGCGCGGTATCGGTCTTAGCGCATCCTTTTTTGCATTTTAAAGAGGAGGAGCTTCGGGAATTTCTCTCCGAGGCAAAGCAGTACGGACTTTGCGGTATGGAGACCGTATATACCACATTTTCGGCGGAGCAGACGGCAATAGCGCGGTCTCTGGCTCGGGAATTTGAGCTTTTGGAAAGCGGCGGCAGCGATTATCACGGATATACAAAGCCCGACGTTGCTTTCGGTGTGGGATACGGAAATTTAAGGATTCCCGCAAGCTTTGCGGAAAAAATAAAAGGCAGGATAAGAAATATATGACACATTTGATTATTACAAGACACGGCTACAGCGAGTACAACAAAACGAGGATGTACACGGGTCAGGTGGACGTTGCCCTGACCGATCTCGGTCTTCGTCAGGCGGCAAGAACCGCAGAGTACGTTGCCGAGACATACAAGATCGACGCAATTTATTCAAGTGACTTAAAGCGCGCTATGAGCACGGCGATCCCGCTCTCCGAAAGGCTTGGAATTCCCGTGATCAAGGAGCCGCTTATCAAGGAGATATACGGCGGTCTTTGGGAGAACAAGCTTATGCCCGAGATCGACGAGCTATATCACGACGATTATCAGGTATATAAGACCACCATCGGTCTGGCGAGATGTACGGGCGGAGAGTCCTTAGCGGAGCTTCAGGCGAGAGCCCTTGAGGGAATGAAGAAAATAGCCGAGGCGAATGACGGCAAAACGGTATTCGTGGCTACTCACGGCGGCGTGCTTATTACGCTTATCTCGGCTTGGATGGGTCTGCCCCTTGAGAAAATGCACGAAACACCCCCTGCGACCAACAGCTCGATCACAGAGGTGATCTATGAAAACGGAGAATTTAAGATAGAAAAATACAGCTTTGACTCTCACTTAGGTGAGCTCAAGGTTGAAAACGATATGCATTTGCAATAATTCAATAAGGAGAAGGACTATGTTTAAAAGAGAAGAAATCAGGATCAGAGACCCCTTTATCTATACCGATAAGGAGAACGGCTGCTACTACATGTACGGCACTACCGGAGTGATCCCCGGAACGCTTAAGGCAAAGGCTAATTTTGCTTGCTACAAGACCTACGATCTTGAAAATTTTGAGGGACCATTTGCGCTTTTTTCGAGCGACGGAACTAACTTCTGGGCAGACAGAGATTTCTGGGCGGCTGAGATGCACAAGTACAACGGAAAATACTATCTTTTCGGCAGCTGCAAGGCAGAGGGCAAATGCCGCGGCACGCAGATATTCGTTTGTGATACGCCAAACGGAAGCTTCAAGCCCTTGACAGAGGAGCCTGTAACCCCCAGAGATTGGGAGTGCCTCGACGGAACGCTTTACGTTGAGAACGGTCAGCCCTACATGGTTTTCTGTCACGAATGGGTGCAGATAAAGAACGGTGAAATTTGGGCGATGCCCTTGACCGCAGACCTTTCCGCTCCCGCAGGTGAGCCCAAAATGCTTTTCAAGGCAAGCGATAACCCCGACGTCAGCGAATTGCATCAGGGCAGAGGAACGTACGTTACCGACGGTCCCTTCCTTTGGAATGAGAACGGTAAGGTGAAAATGATCTGGTCAAGCTTTTACAAGGGCAGATACTTAGTTCTTGAAGCCGAGGCGGACTCTCTCCTTGGCGAGTGGAGACACGGCGGAAGCAAGTACGATTTCGACGGCGGTCACGCTATGCTTTTCCATACTCTTGAAGGAAAAAGAATGATCTCGCTCCACCGTCCTAACACGGCTAATCTGGAAAGAGCATTTTTCTGCGAATACTGATGAAAAGAACGAAAATTGACGTAAATATAAAGGATTTTCCCGAGGATTTTCATACATACCTTGAGAGGGCGACTGTTTATGACAGTAGCTGCTCTCCCGAGGCGAGAGTTTATTTTCTCGACGCGGATGGGGGGCTTTATCTGAAGACCGCCGCAGGAGGAAGTCTCAAAAAAGAGGCTGTTATGGATGATTATTTCTTCAAAAAGGGAATTGGCGCTCCTGAGGTAGTCAAATATATCGAGGGGGAGCGCGATTGGCTTTTGACCTCGCGTGTCGGAGGAGAGGATTGCACTCATGCCGATTATCTTGCCGATCCCAAAAGGCTTTGCGACCTTTTGGCTAACAAGCTTCGTGAGCTTCACGAGACAGATTGCTCGGATTGCCCTATAAGCGATCATACGGGGAATTATCTTGCTACGGCAGAGAGAAATTTCAAGATGGGCAATTACGATTCTTCGCTTTTTCCCGACAATTGGGGATATAAGAGTGCCGAGGAGGCGTGGAGAGTATTGCAGGAGGGCAAGCACCTGCTTCGAAGAGACACTCTGCTTCACGGAGACTATTGTCTGCCCAACATAATGCTTGATAACTGGGTTTTCAGCGGATTTATCGACCTTGGAAACGGCGGTGTGGGAGACCGACACGTGGACCTTTTCTGGGGCGCGTGGACGCTTAATTTCAATCTCGGTACAGACGAATACAGAGAAAGATTTTACGATGCCTACGGGAGAGATAAAATTGACGGCGATGCCCTGAAGGTCATCGCCGCGGCAGAGGTGTTTGGTTGATAAATTGCAGTTTTCGGTGAGAATAGCCTTCTCCAGCGGAGTAGGGGGACCACGCAGTGGTGGTTGAGGAGATCGCCCTGTAATTGATATAATGTGTTAAAAGATTTTCTCCTATAGCGCTATTCTAAAAGGGATTGTTTTGGGTGGAGTCGGTTAAAAGACATATTATGAATCTGTCAATGATCTCCTCATCCACCGCGTTGCGGTCCCCCTTCTCCGCTGGAGAAGGCTAACCGATAAATTAAAATTTGAAAATAAAGAAAGGACATAATATGAGCATTAAATTTCAGTTTTTAGGAACCTGTGCGGCGGATTTTTCGTCCAAGCTCAAGACCGAGTTTGTTGACTGCTTTGACAAAAACGCAAGACGCTCGTCCTGTGCTCTTATTGAGGGCAGATATCTTATCGATTGCGGTGTGCACACCGTCGACTGTCTCCGCATCGCGGGAATACCCCTTGAGAATATAACCGACGTGTTTTTCACACATCTTCACGGCGACCATTTTCAGGCGGCTAACCTTACGAAAATAGCCGAGGCGAAGAGCGAGCCCTTGCGCGTTTGGGTATCGAACAGTGCGAAGCTGCCCAAAATAGATAACACTGTCATAATCAGAATGCCCAAGCTTGCAAAGTGCGAGGTGGGTGACAACGTATTTGTTACCGGACTTTACGCGAATCACGATGAGAGCTGTGCTCCCCAGCACCTGCTCTTTGAGATCGGCGGCAAGAAAATACTTTATGCTACCGACGGCGCGTGGGTAGTTAATGCCAGCTACAATTATCTTCGCCAGCACGGTACTTCACTGGATGCGATCATGCTCGATTGCACCTGCGGCGACTACGAGGGCGAGTGGAGAATAGGCGAGCATAACACTATCCCCATGATCCGTCTTATGCTTCCGTCCTTCAAAAAGGTAAAGATAATCAACGACGAGACTAAGGTGTATATCACTCACTTAGCCCCCTCGCTCCATAAGCCTCACGACGAGACTGTGGAAATTATGGCTGAAATGAGCGTTTCGGTGGCTTATGACGGTCTTGAGGTCGAGATCTGATAAGGTTTTCGTTGAAAAAAGGTTGATGTGTGAAAAAAGTTGACATATCAGCCAAAAATAATGCAAAGGCGACTTGACATTGATTGAGATTTATTTTATAATTATTATAGGTGCTTTTGTTCATCAAAAGCGCAAATCAGTTTAAGCAGAGGTTTAGCAAATGTATCGCATAGGTATTGATCTTGGCGGCACGAATATCGCCGCGGCAATTGTAAATAATGAATTTAAGATAGTAAAAAAGATGAGCGTTCCCACGGGAGCCGAGAGAGAGGCGTCGCTTATTATGGACGATATGGCGGCACTCTGCAAAAATGTTTGCGATGAGGCAGGCATTGCTCTTTCCGAGATAGAGGCGATCGGTATCGCTTCTCCCGGTGTGTGCAACCACACCGACGGAATCGTTGAGTATTCCTGCAATCTGCCCTTCCGCAAGTTCCACATTTGCGCTGAGCTTTCCGCAAGGCTCGGACTTGACAATATCCACGTTGAGAACGATGCCAACGCTGCCGCTTGGGGCGAGGCGGTTGCCGGCGCGGCGAGAGGAACGAAAAATTCGGTAATGATAACTCTCGGAACAGGTGTTGGCGGCGGTGTAATTATCGACGGTAACGTTTTCTCCGGATCTAACTATGCAGGAACAGAGCTTGGTCACATAGTTATCGAGGTTGGCGGCAGACCCTGCGGATGCGGAAGACGCGGCTGCTGGGAGGCTTACAGCTCTGCAACCGGTCTTATCAATATGACCAAGGAAAAGCTTGCAGAGTGTGAGGCGAGCGGAAGAAAGACCGCTATGACCGAGATAGCAGAGAAGTGCGGTAAGGTAAACGGCAGAGTTGCCTTTGACGGATACCGCGCAGGTGATGCGGCGGCGAAGGAGGTAGTTGATACCTATATCGAATACCTTGCAAGCGGTCTTGCCAGCATGATAAATATTTTCCAGCCTGAGGTGCTTTCTATCGGCGGCGGAATTTCGGGTGAAGGACAGTTCCTTATCGATCTTCTTTATCCGATCGTTGACAGTGAAAGATACGGCGGCGATTTCGTCAGCCACAAGACCGAGATCCGCATAGCCGAGCTTGGCAATGACGCAGGTATAGTCGGTGCGGCATTCCTTGGAATCTGAAAGTTATATTAATAAACAGAAAAACGTCACGGAGTGAATGGGTGTTGTCCTTATCGGAAAAATAAAATAAGGGCATGGGCATAGCCCGATGCATTTGTTATACAAATGCGAAACTGGCAATAAAAACAGAAGAGAGAGGAACACGGTTACAAAATTCCGTGAAGCTCTCTCTTCTCTGTTTTTTAGTGATATTCTTTGCTTTCTTTCGCAAAGAGTGATATTATTGCTATCGCAATAGTGATATTGAAGCCTTGCGGCTTCAGTGATATTCTATTCGCCCTCAAACTCGCGAAGCGAATACCACTTGGCGAAAGCCAAATACCACTGCGAAGCAATATAACTCGCCGAAAGGCGAATAGAGTTGGCGTGAT
>JBGVHJ010000122.1:0-8416 GCA_045122255.1 Eubacteriales bacterium
TCGCAGAATAATTGTAAAACTTAATGTTGCACCAAGCTGCCAAGTCACTTATATGTACTTCTGTAAGGCTTGAGCAACCGGAGAACGCGTAAGAACCAATGCTTGTGACACTGTCGGGGATGGTTATACTCGTAAGGCTTGAGCAATTCGAGAACGCATAATCACCAATGCTTGTGACTCCGTCGCCAATAGTTACGCTCTTAAGGCCTGAGCAATTATAGAAAGCCCTATTGCCAATGCTTGTGACCCCCTCGGGAATAACAAGTTCTGTTACAAGATCACCATTTAAATAAATATTATTTGCATAATATAATGGGTTCGCATTTTCACTCTCAAAGGATATGTTACACCACGCAGCTACGTCACTTATGTGTACTTCTTCAAGGCTTGAGCAATCTCTGAACGCATAATCACGAATGCTTGTGACTCCGTCGCCAATAGTTACGCTCTTAAGGCTTGAGCAACCATAGAACGCGGAAGAACCAATGCTTGTGACACTGTCGGGGATAGTTATGCTCGTAAGGCTTGAGCAACCTCTGAACGCATAATCACCAATGCTTGTGACTCCGTCGCCAATTGCAACAGATTTTAATCTTGTACAACCTTCAAATGACTGATAGCTTATTGATACAATGTTATCCGGAATTATAATTTCCGTTATATTAGTGTTATTTTTGAATGCGGATGAATCGATGTGAGAAACAGGAAAACCATTGTATGTATTAGGTATTGCAACAAATTTATCATTACCTTTGTATGATTTTAAATAGTAAGAATCACTATCATATGTTGCAAAGGTAAAATCTCCCGTTACGGGAATAAATTCTTCGGTATTCAGCTTTCCGCATACCAAATCATTTATCCATTCTTCTTCGGATTTTGTATATTCCGGATGCAGTTTTATATACAATTCGTATGCGGATTTTCCCGTCTCACCGGGATCGCCTTTGTCACCCTTGTCGCCTTGGATGCCTTGCTCGCCGTCATTGATTGTGAAAACAATGTCAGCGATATCGGGATCGGTAAACTTTATAGTAACGGTAGTCACACCGTCGACCTTATTCGTCGTGATGCTCTTAATACCGTTTCCGGTTTCACCTTGTTCACCCTTATCACCTTGAGCTCCGGTTTCACCCTTGTCACCCTTGTCGCCTTGGATGCCTTGCTCGCCTTGGATGCCTTGCTCGCCTTTGATGCCTTGCTCGCCTTGGATGCCTTGCTCGCCGTCATTGATTGTGAAAACAACGTCAGCGATATCGGGATCGGTAAACTTTATAGTAACGGTAGTCACACCGTCGACCTTATTCGTCGTGATGCTCTTAATACCGTTTCCGGTTTCACCTTGGATGCCTTGTTCACCTTGCTCACCCTTTTCGCCTTGAGCTCCGTTTTCACCGGGATCGCCTTTTTCTCCTTGCTCACCTTGGATGCCCTGGGGGCCCGGTTCTGCATCACACGCCGTGAATACAAGAGCCGCCGCGCAAAGCAATACTAATAAAATTGCTAAAACCGATTTTTTCATTTTTCTTCTCCTTAAAGTGTGTATACTACCAATGATAATTTTCAATTACCCCTCAAGCTCATCATACAGTGCCGCGCCGACGACGGTGCCGAAGCTTGCATTTTCGGGGATTATGAAATTGATTCCAAAGGAATCGAGGTCTGCGAAGACGTCGCGTACGGGTTTGATGTTCGTCAAGTTACCGATAAGCACAACGTTTTTGATCCCATGACCTCTTGCGGCAAATACCGACATCATAGCGATGGTCTCGGCAACCATATTAGCAACTCCGAGAGCGATATCGCTGTTCGTTGCCATATCGGAGATCTTGCCGAAATTGGATGCGGTAAGATTTTCATTGACACCTGTGAATTTCGCATTTTTAGAGATGTCACCGACGAGCAGATTGACGTTATGGATATCGCCGTCCCTGCATATCTCTTCTATATGCTCTATGGTATCGATTCCGGTCATCTTTTTGGTAAGACCAAGGAGAGTACCGCCGCCGACACCCGTACCGCCGAGGTAGTTTATCTTTGTTTGACTTCCCTCTTTTTTTGCGTGGATAAGAGCCGTACCCGTACCCATGCTGACGATGATAGCCTCGTCAAGACCCGACAGATAGAGACCGCCCAGAGCCGCCGCCGAAAATTCGGGAACGGTGTGACAATTAAGTGAATATATAGGCTTCTGCATGTAAGTTGCACCCACACCCGTTACCATTATGCGGTCGATGTCGGATAGAGAAAGATTATTTTCTGCGGTGAATTTACCGAATGCGCCGTATATCGAGGTCAAAGGATCGGTAGCGCGGACGAGAAAAGGAGAGATAAGCTGATTTTCGCCGTTTTCATCTCTTTTGAAGCCAACTATTTTGGTAGTGCTTCCGCCTACGTCGATTCCTACAACTGTTTTAATGTTTTTTGCCATTATTTCGATCCTTTCCGCGGCAAAAATGCCACTTTTAGGTAAAATTTTCATTATTTATAAATTTATTATACCACTATCTTGAAAAAAATGCAATAGCGTGTTATAATATTATTTAATAATTTGTTTTTTGAAAGGTTTTATATAGTATGGCATTTGATGCAGGTATGCTCGCCTGTGTTATACACGAGCTTAAAAGCGTGGCGCAGGGCGGCAGAATTGAAAAGATATATCAGCCCGAGAGAGACGAGATCATCTTACAGATGCGAACCTTTGAGGGCGGCAGACGTCTGCTTATAAATGCAGGCTCCAATTGCCCAAGAATCGGCTTTACGTCGGCGCAGAGGGAAAACCCCATGCAAGCACCAATGTTTTGCATGCTTCTCCGCAAGCATCTGACCGGCGCGTGTCTTTCCGAGATCGAGCAGGCGGGCTTTGAGAGAGTTGCAAAGCTGACATTTGATACCCGCGATGAAATGGGATTTGAGTGCAAAAAATATCTTATTGCAGAGGTTATGGGAAAATACTCGAACCTTATCTTCTGCAACGAGCAGATGAAGGTGATCGCCGCGCTGAAAACCGTTGATTTCACAACCAGCAGTCTCCGTCAGGTATTGCCTGGAATGACCTATGAGATGCCGCCGGCTCAGGATAAGCTTGACCCCAATAATACGGACTTTGAGCAGTTCTCTGCCCGTTTTGAGGCATTTCCGCAGGAGAAGACCGCCGACAAGTTTATCACGTCCACCTATCTCGGCATTGCTACAAGTGTGGCGCGCGAGATAGTGTCGAGAGCCTGCGGCAGGTTTGACGCTTGCCTTTATGAGGTCACTCCCGAGAAGCTTTACGAAGAATTTGCTAAGGTTTTTGAGAATATGTCGAATGGCTCGTTCTTCCCTACGGTAATTCTTGAAAACGGCGCACCCGTGGAGTATTCATTTATTCGATTGAATTATTACGGCTCAAATTTTGAATATAAGAGCTTTGATAGTCCGTCCGATGCCCTTGACCTCTATTTTGCAAGCCGTGACAGAGAGATCAGAGTCAAGCAGAGGGCGGCTGATATTCTCCGTCTGCTTACCAATGCCGAATCGAGGCTTGCAAAAAAAATAGATGCGCAAGAGGGCGAGCTTGCCGACTGTGAAAAGGGCGAGCAATATAAAAAATACGGCGATCTTATCACCGCAAATCTTTATAAGCTGAAGCGCGGCGACAAGTCGGTTGAGCTTATCGATTACGAGAGCTGGAACGAGGAAAGGCAGGATTTTGACACGGCTGTTATTGAGCTTGATTCCCGTCTTTCACCTGCCGCAAACGCGCAGAGATATTATAAGCTTTACAATAAATCCAAGACCGCGAAGGTTGAGCTTGCGAGACAGCTTGAGCTTGCGCGCGCAGAGCTTGATTATATTTATTCGGTGTTTGACGCGCTTACCAAGGCGGAAACTACCGCTGATCTCACCGAAATACGCGATGAGCTTTACAGAAGCGGATACGCATCAAAGATGAAGGGCTATGCGGCTTCAAAGAAACAGCCTGCTCCCGTAATCGCTGAATTTGTTACCACGAACGGCTATCGCGTGCTTTGCGGCAAAAATAACTATCAGAACGAATATATTACCCACAAATTAGCCGAAAGACACGACTATTGGTTCCACGCAAAGAATATGGCGGGATCACACGTTCTGCTTGTCACAAACGGCGAGGAGCCGCCCGCTGAGGACTTTACCGACGCTTGCGAGATCGCGGCATACTATTCCAAGGCAAAGGGCACTTCAAGCGTTGAGGTCGATTACCTTTTTGCCCGCGGAGTTAAGAAGGTTCCCAGCGCAAAGCCGGGATTTGTGATCTATCATAATAACTGGTCGGCAACCGTCACCCCCGACGAGGAGAAGATAAAGAGGATGAGAAAGAAATAATTCAACCTTTGGTTTGTTGACAAAAACGCAAAACGAAATTATAATGGTTGATATTATCTTTTGAGAGGTAAATATGAAGGTTTTAATAGGCACCACCAACCCGTCAAAGGTTCGTAGGTTTGAGGAGCTTTTGTCGGGATATGGGCTTGAATTCTGCACTCTGAATGATCTTGGAATCGATGCCGAGCCTGACGAGTGCGGCAAAACTCCCGAGGAGAATGCTATAATAAAAGCGAAATTTTACGGACAGTTTTTCGATAAAGTCGTTTGCAACGATTCGGGACTGTATTTCGATTCTCTGCCCCTCGATGACGAGAGACAGCCCGGGTTACACGTAAGAGCGCCGCGCGGAATTCGTCTTGATGACGACGAGATGATCGAATATTATGCCTCTCTTGCCCACTCCCTCGGCGGCAAAGCATTGGCATATTATCTCGACGGTATAGCTATCTATAACTGCGGCAAGGTCTATTCTTACATGGAAAATAGCGAAGCGACGAGGGCAAGCGCGTTTTATATGGTGGACGAGCCGGTGCCCGAGCGAAATCCCGGCTGGCCTCTTGATTCGATTTCAATAAACCGAAATACTTTGACTTATTTTACCGATAAAGGCGACAACAAATACGATACCACCAACGAAAACATAATGCTTGGAGAGTATAGGGCGCGGCTTCGTGAATTTATGACGAAAGCACTTGGTGTATAGGATTTTTATTGGAGAAACGATATGATAATAAATTGCGTATGGGAGCACAACGGCAACGACACCCTACTTTATGCGATAGATTTTATCGGCGCATATACCCGTGGTGAAAGCCTTGAAATAGCAAAGGCAAAGATGCCCGATGAGATTGCTTCTTATCTCAAATGGTTAGGCGAGGATGCTTTCGAAAATATAGAAATTATCATCGCTGGGGAAAAAGACTCCGATCTTGCAATTAAAGATGCGGATTCTGATGTGCTTTTTGAGAGTGAGAAGGCACCCTTGACGGTCGAAGAATATAAAATGCTGAAGGCTCTCGCATTAAAGTCGGCAAAGGATTTTCTCACCTTGTACGAGTCTATCCCCGACAAGAGCGCTACCGCTTCCCTTGCGCGTAAGACATTTTACGGCCAGGTTCCCCGCACTGCTGATGAAATGTATGAGCACACGAAGAACGTAAACGAGTATTATTTTGCGGAGATAGAGATCGATGCCGATAATAGCGGCAATATTTACGAATGCCGCAAACGTGGATTTGAAGCACTTGAAGCAAAGCCCGATTTTCTTCAAAATGCCGTGATTGAAGGTAGCTACGGAGAGGATTGGTCACTCCGCAAAGTCCTCCGTCGTTTTATTTGGCACGACCGTATCCACGCAAGAGCGATGTATCGAATGGCTGTAAAGGTTTTTGGCGCAGAGAATGTAGCAAATCCGTTTTGCTTTTGAATTAGATTGACGATATGAAAAATACAGTAGATTTTTACAATAAAACTGCAAATGAATGGGCAGAGTCGGGTTATAACAATGCTCCCGAAGTTCCTACTATGTTTGATTTTGCAAAGGAATACCCTATCGGTAGTCGATTCTTGGATTTGTGCTGCGGTGCAGGTTATGAAACAAAGCGGTTGCACGATCTTGGTTACGATGTTGTTGGTATAGACTTTAGCGATGAAAGCCTAAAAATTGCACGGAGCAAAAATCCCAACATTACCTTTTATCAAGATAATATGTTGAACGACTATGCGTACATTGGAAAAGTCGATGCGATATTTATCATTGCTGGACTTGTCCATATAGAGAAAGATCAGTTAAAAACGGCATTTGCCAATATGCGTAATGTACTTAATGACAATGGACGGCTTTTTATTACCGTGCGTGAAGGAAACGGAAAAATTTCCGAATGGAGCATCAAGATTATAGACGGAGTTGAATACGACCGCAACTTTATCGGTCATTCACTCGAAGAACTCGTTGCAGAATCAAACGACTTGTTTGAGTTTATTGATGAGGTCGGCTATGACGGAACTGTTTGGCACAACTATATTTTCAAATGTAGATGAGGTGAGAAAATGAGCCAAGATATGTGTGTAGTCTGCGATGACGGCATTTTGAATATCCGCGTAGGCGCAATTATTATGAAAGACGGAAAGATTCTGATGGTAGGCAATGAAAGAGCCAACTATCTCTATTCTGTCGGTGGAAGAATCAAGTTTGGCGAAACCGCAGAAGAAGCCATTGTCCGTGAGATTTTTGAAGAAACAGGCGTAAAGATGGAAATTGACCGACTTGGCTTCGTGCACGAAAACTATTTCTACGGTGATGCTCCTTCCAATCTTGGCAAGCTGATTTATGAGATTTCATTTTTCTTCTATATGAAAGTGCCGAGCGACTTTGCTCCGATTAGCGAGAGCTTTACGGAAGATAACAGCAAGGAGCATCTTCGTTGGGTTGCGCTCGACGAAGACATCAAAATGTATCCCGAATTTTTCAGAACAGAACTGAAAAAACCAACGGATACAGTAAAGCATTTTATCAAGGACGAAAGATAATGAGCATTATTAAAAACGAAATACCGATATTGGAGTTTGATACCGAGCAAACTGCGGTCATCAACCCCACTCACGAAAAATTAGATTTGAAGCTCCCCAAGAAGTGTGTTTTTGCATTTCTCGGTGAGTACATAACAGAATATGCAAGCAAAACCGAAACCGTAAAGGTGTCAGAGTTTCTCAGTATGACCAAGCGTTATCCAATCTATGTAACGAAATACAAGGGAGAAGAAATCACTCTTTGCGAAGCTCCCGTAGGTTCGGCAGCATCGGCACAGATACTTGATTGGCTGATCGGCTACGGTGTGCGTGAAATTATCTCCGCAGGCTCTTGCGGTGCTTTGGAGCATTTTCCCGAAAGCACGTTCCTTGTACCGAGCAAGGCTCTGCGTGACGAAGGTACGTCCTATCACTATGCTCCCCCTTCACGATTTATGGAGATCAGTGAAAGAGCGAGAAAAGCTATCGAAGAAACCGTACTTGAACACGGTATGAACTATCAAGAGGTCATTACTTGGTCAACGGACGGATTCTTCCGTGAAACCAAAGAAAAGGTTGCATACCGTAAGAGTGAAGGTTGCTCCGTCGTTGAAATGGAGTGTTCGGCTCTTGCCGCTTGCGCCGCTTTCAGAGATGCAACATGGGGTATGATACTCTACACCGCCGACAGCCTTGCCGACGTTGATAAATACGACGAACGAAATTGGGGCGGCAACGCATACGAATATGCGCTGACTCTCTGCCTTGATGCGGTGATTAAACTGTAAGGAGAATGACTATGCCAAGAACGGAAAAAGTTGAATTTACAAATATGTGTATGGTTTACGACGGCAATAAGGTCGTTGTTATAGACCGACAGAAAAAAGATTGGGCTGGTATTACATTTCCGGGCGGTCACGTTGAGTTGGGCGAATCCTTTACAGATGCAGTAATCCGTGAAATACAAGAAGAAACCGGATTAAAAATATCCTCCCCTCAATTATGTGGAATAAAGGATTGGTACGAAAACGGTTGTAGATACGTTGTCTTGTTCTATAAAACAGCTCGTTTTGAAGGTGAGCTTGTTTCTTCTGCGGAAGGAAAAGTTTGGTGGGAAGAAATTGATAATCTTCCGAACCTCAATCTTTCGCTTGATATGAAAGATATGCTCCGTGTTTTTACAGAGGACGATTTGAGCGAATTTTTCTACTATCAAAAAGATGGCAAATGGCTATATGATTTGAAATAATAAAGGTGAATACATTATGGAAGAATTTATTTTGATACGACCGACGAGCGAGTATGCAAGTCAGATCGCAGAGTACAGGCAAGAGTTCCTCGATGCAGACGACTCTATGGACGGAACCGGACCACTCCGAAGATTTGAAAATCCCGAAGAATACATAAAGACTTGCGCAGAGTACGAAGATCCCGAAAAGGTTCCTTCTCACTTAGTTCCTGCCACACAGTTCTTTTTCGTTCGTAAGAGCGACAACAAATTGGTCGGAATGATTCAAGTCAGACATCGTTTTAACGATTTTCTTGAAAAGTACGCAGG
>JBGVHJ010000123.1:0-21039 GCA_045122255.1 Eubacteriales bacterium
AACTCTGCACTCTGCACTCTGCATTCTGCACTCACACATAAACCCCAATTTATATACCTTTAATATGCTTCTTTATAAATGCGGCGGAGGTTGCTTTTGCGGCGCCGTAGTGAGAAAGCCCCGGCGCGCGCTTTGAGATTGATATTTCCGGCATTTCTGTAAGCGTTATGGCAAATGCGCTTTTTGTCTGCGCAAGAGCCTGCGCTCCGACCTTTATGCCGTCATACTCGATGATGATATTATCCGGTGAAAATGCGCAGCTGACGAAATTTACGGCTCTTGCTATGACCTTGGCAACATCTCTTTCGCCGTTTGCCGCATCAAGCATTTCGGATAAGGTTGTACTGTTGCTCAGCATAAGATCCCCAAGGAAGCAGGATATGGGATCTCCTGAGGCAGGGAAGAATACCGCCGTTTGAATTTCGCCTATATAGATATATGCGGTTTTTGTGCCGCCGCTAAAATCGTTCTTCACCTTATACTTAAGGGCGTAAGAAAGCGCTTCGGCTTGGGTGAGGCAAAGAGTGGGGCAGATGCCGAAAAAGGCTGCTATGAGATCACATACGGTATCACGGTTTTGTAATTCCGTAAGGTGGCGGGAATTGTCGGGAACTATTACGCAGATCGATGCTATAACCGCCTTTTCCTTCGTAAGAGCCGCGACGGTCCTTGAAAGAAAGGCGTTAAGATTTTCCCGTACGTTTGCTGTTGTATCGAAACGGTAGCCTTCATATAATTTACATTCGCCATTTCCGTTTATCAAGCTGTATGAGAAGGCTTTTGAAGAAAGATCGATTATAAGAGCCGACAAACTGTCGCTGAACACATGCAGCTTCGTGGGACTTCCACCGTCGGGACTTCTTTTGTAGATAAGGTCGGTAAATCTGCATTCATCGAGAGCCGAGAGCAGCTTTCCTGCGGTCATTTCGCTGACACCCGAGAGGCTCGCAAGCTCACTTCTCGTCATTTCATTGCAGGAGATGCAGTTATCGATCAATTTTGAAAGCAGCTCGTCTTTTATTCTGAGTTCCGCTTGAGAAAACTTGTATCTTTTCACTTTTTTGATTCCTTGTTTTTTCATTTACTTTGCTTATTATATAAGAAAAATATCGCTTTGTCAAGGAAAATGACGAATATTGAAAAAAGGTCGAAAAAGCTTGAAAATTTTTTCAAAAAACTATTGACAAACGAAAAACTAAATGGTATAATAGTATGCCGCATAAAAATGGCTTTTTTTAAGTGCGCAGTTTTGTAGCTGTAAAACCGGTTTTGCATCAGCAAAACGAGCTTGCAGAGCAAGGCGGTGCCGCCATCATAGCGAGACTTATATGAAAGAGAGGTGCTTTTCGTGTTTGCAATCATTGAAACCGGCGGAAAGCAGTACAAGGTAACAGAGCAGGATATTATCTTTGTTGAGAAGCTTGACTGCGAGGAAGGTGCAGAGATCGTATTCGACAAGGTCGTTGCAGTTTCTACCGAGGATGGCTTTAAGGCAGGAACCCCTTACGTTGACGGTGCTTCCGTTAAGGGAACCGTTGTTAAGAACGGCAAGGGCAAGAAAATCTATGTCATCAAGTATAAGGCAAAGAAGGATTCGAAGAAGAAGATCGGTCACAGACAGCCTTACACCAAGATCCAGATCACATCTATCGGCTAATTTATTATGACGAAGTTAGTATTTTTCCGTAGCGGAGGAGTCTTTTACGGATTTGAGGAGCAGGGACACACGGGATACGGCGAAGAGGGCGATGACGTTCTTTGCGCGGCTCTCTCGGCGATGACCATGCTTATAATCAACACCGTTGAGGTAGCGTATGCTTCCTCTGTCGATTTCACTATCGATGAAAAGACCACTAATATCAGAGTAATGTCCAAGGCGGCGCTTCCCGAATTCGAGGAGGACGAGCTCAAGAGATATGCGGTATCGGGACTGTTCCTTGCATACTATAAGCAGATCGAGGATATGCTCGAGGAATATTACGACTATTTGGATGTATCCGTGGTTGACAGAGCCTACGACGAATAATTGACGTAGGGATCGGCGCATGGCGCCAACAAAATTTTCTAAAGAGAGGATAATATTATGGTAAGACTCAGTTTACAGTTCTTTGCTCATAAGAAGGGTGTCGGTTCTACCAAGAACGGTCGTGACAGCGAATCCAAGCGCCTTGGCGTTAAGAGAGCTGACGGTCAGGCAGTTCTCGCCGGCAACATCCTCGTAAGACAGAGAGGAACAGCTATCCATCCCGGTAACAACGTTGGTATCGGTAAGGATGATACTCTTTTTGCTCTTATCGACGGTAAGGTAAAGTTTGAGCATAGAGCAGGCGGAAGAAAGCAGGTTAGCGTATACGCTGACTAATCTTCCACTAACATAGATAAGGGGTGCGGAATACGCACCCCTTATCTATTTACTCACGACCTGAAAAAATCTCCGGATACTTCGTTGTTCCTCGCAAGCAGTTCGACGTAGGAAACTACGCCTTCACTTTGCTTGCTCCGGTACGCCTTGTCTCCGAAAATTTTTTAAGGTCTTGTTCTTTTTAGGCTCTTAATATTGTGAGCCTTGCTTACGAAAAAATTCGAGGGGCTCTTTTTTGCTTGTCAGAAAGATATAGATTTGTTATTCTTTTTAATAAAATATATTGTTTTTTGCGATTGAATGTGGTAAAATGGGTATATAAAGAGATAGAGGTATTTATTATGAAAATACTTTACGAAGATAAATATTTGATCGTTTGCGAGAAGCCCGTTGGGGTGGAGTCGCAGAAGAGCAGCTCGGGAAAGACCGATATGCCCACGCTTTTGTCGCAATACAGAAGCGAGAGAGGCGAGGACACGTATATCGGTGTGGTTCATCGGCTTGACACGGCGACGGGCGGCGCGATGATATACTCAAAGCGTGAGGATATGACGGGAAAGCTGTCGGCACTCGTGCAATCGGGTGACTACAAAAAGGTCTATCTTGCGGTGGTTCACGGTGAGCCTGAGGAGGCTTGCGGCGAGATGCGCGATCTTTTATACCACGACAAGATGAGAAACAAGTCCTTCGTTTGCGACAAGAAGCGAAGCGGGGTCAAGGAAGCGATACTGAATTATCGCACGCTTGAAAGTATGGAGACCGAAGGCGGCGAGAGGGTGTCGCTTATTGAGGTGGAGCTTATCACGGGCAGGACCCATCAGATCCGCGTTCAGTTTGCATCGAGAAAAATGCCCCTTGTGGGCGACGGAAAGTACGGAAGCAGAGATAACAAGGCGACCTGCGCGCTTTGGTCGCACAGGGTGAGATTTACCCATCCCGTGACGAAAAAGGTTATTGAATGTGAGAGCTTGCCCAATGGAGGCTATCCATGGGACATGTTTGAGGTTGATAATTGCTAAAACATAATTTGAAAATGAAAATCAGCAGACGTTACAGGACGTCTGCTGATTTTTTGAGAAATTCTGTTATTGAAGTTGAGATCATTTTGGCGACGGCTTGACGGTATTCCTTCGTCTCGAAAAGCGCGGCTTCGTCTACGTTTGAGAGAAATCCGCACTCTACAAGCACGGCGGGGCATTTTGCGTTATGAAGCAGATTTATGGCACTTGTGGCGGCTTTTGTTGTGCGGGTGTTGTCGCTTTGCAGCATTTCCACATTTTTTCTTCTTATAAGCTCGGCGAGGGGAAGAGAATCCGCATTGTTAGGTGAATACCATACCTGCAGCCCCGAGTAGCGCGGATCGGTAAAGGAATTCATGTGAATGCTGATAAATATCGCGTCCTGTGTGGAGTCGGCGACGGCAAGGCGCGCGGCAAGGTCAAGCTTTTTCTTGCGGCCTTTATAATTGGTGTTGCGGTCGTAGAGAAGACGGTCATCCTCCCGTGTCATTATAACGTTTATGCCTTCCTTTTCCAGCGCTTCGCGAAGAAAAAGCGCGATGTCAAGGTTTACGTCCTTTTCTACGAGTCCTGCTCGGCTTGTGGCGCCGCCGTCCTCGCCGCCGTGCCCCGCGTCGATTATTACCGTGGTATATTTCGGATCTTCAAGGGTGCCCGTGGGCAAAAAGGTGCCTTTTTTGAGTGAGTCTGTGTCGAATGCGCCGAGCGCACAGGCAAGCGCAAATGCGGTGATGCCCGTGACGAGAAAAAAGAGCACGGCTTTGATCCAAAAGCTATATTTCATAAAGAGTTCTCCTATTTTAGTATTTGATACGATATACTATGGGCGACCTCCTTTTTTTATGCTTAAAAGGTCTGCTTTTGTGCGAAAATACTCAAAAGACTCGGCGCGATCTGCGGCTTTAGTCACAATATAACAAAAACGCTCGATGCGGCGATTTTTCATGGAAATCGCTTGACAAAAAGCAGGAATTATAGTATAATTAAAGTTAATAAAATAAAATCGGGTATTGTTTATAAAAAAAGGAAAGGAACAATAAAATGAACTTTTTTGATGAACTTGCAAATTACGACAGTGAAGTGTTTGACGCCTGCACTCTTGAGCTTGAGCGTCAGAGACACAACATCGAGCTTATCGCGTCCGAGAACATAGTATCCAAGGCTGTTCTCCTGGCGGCAGGCACGGTTCTTACCAACAAGTATGCTGAGGGATTTCCCGGCAAGCGCTACTACGGTGGATGTCAGTGCGTTGACGTAGTTGAGGACATTGCCAGAGAGAGAGCAAAGAAGCTCTTCGGCGCTGAGCACGCTAACGTTCAGCCTCACAGCGGCGCTTCTGCTAACCTTGCGGTGTTCTTCGCGCTTCTTCAGCCCGGCGATACCGTTATGGGTCTTAATCTTGCTCACGGCGGTCACCTTTCTCACGGTTCTCCCGTTAACATTTCGGGTAAGTATTTCAACATTGTTCCTTACAGCGTATCCGATGAGACCGAAATGCTTGACTACGACGCTATCAGAGCAACCGCTCTTGAGTGCAAGCCCAAGATGATAATTGCGGGTGCCAGCGCATATTCAAGATCTATTGATTTTGCAAAGATAAGCGAGATCGCCAAGGAGGTCGGCGCTTACTTTATGGTAGATATGGCGCACATCGCAGGTCTTGTTGCCGCAGGACTTCATCAGAGCCCCGTGCCCTATGCCGACGTAGTTACTACCACAACTCACAAGACTCTCCGCGGACCCAGAGGCGGTATGATCCTTTGCCGCGAGGAGCTTGCAAAGCAGATAGACAAGGCTGTTTTCCCCGGAACTCAGGGCGGCCCTCTTATGCACATTATCGCCGCTAAGGCAGTTGCGCTTGGCGAGGCGCTTACTCCCGAATTCAAAGAATATCAGAAGAATGTCGTTGAGAACGCGAAGGTGCTTTGCGATGCGCTCAAGGCTGAGGGCTTCAGCATCGTTTCGGGCGACACCGACAACCATCTTATGCTCATCGATCTCCGTCCCTTCGGTGTTACCGGTAAGGAGATGGAGCACCGTCTTGACGAGGTAAATATAACCGTTAACAAGAACGCGATCCCCAACGATCCCGAAAAGCCCTTCGTAACCAGCGGTATCCGCGTAGGTACTCCTGCCGTTACCTCCCGTGGCTTTGGCAAGGAAGAGATGCTTCTTATAGCAAAGTGGATGAAGCTTGTCGCAACCGATTTTGAGGCTAACAAGGCTACGGTCAAGGCTGAGGTCGAGGCGCTCAGCGCAAGATTCCCCATATACGAGTGATTTACAGTAAATTTGATATTTAATAAAGAAACGGAGAAAAGAAAATGGCGAAGTTTATCAATGAACCCTCTCATACCTTTAACGAGTATCTGCTTATTCCCGGATATTCCTCCAGCGAATGCGTTCCCGCAAACGTAAGCCTTAAGACCCCTTTGGTAAAATTCAAGAAGGGTGAAAAGCCCGCTATTGAAATGAACATCCCTATGATCTCCGCAATTATGCAGGCGGTTTCAGGCGACAAGCTTGCGATCGCTCTGGCTACCGAGGGTGGCGTGTCCTTTATTTACGGCTCACAGACCATCGAGGATCAGGCGGCTATGGTCAAGAGAGTTAAGGAGCACAAGGCAGGCTTCGTTAAGAGCGACTCCAATCTTTCTCCCGAGGCTACTATGGCTGACGTTGTGGCTCTCAAGGAAAAGACCGGTCACTCCACCGTTGCTATTACCGAGGACGGCACAGCTGAAGGTAAGCTTGTCGGTATCGTAACAGGCAGAGATTACAGAGTAAGCCGTATGGATCCCGCAACAAAGGTCTCCGAGTTCATGACTCCCTTTGAAAAGCTTATCACCGCTCCCGAGGGAACCACTCTCAAGGAAGCAAACGATATAATCTGGGATCACAAGCTTAACAGCCTTCCCATTATAGATGAAAACCAGAGACTTTGCGCATTCGTTTTCCGCAAGGACTACGATAAGCACAAGAAGAACCCCAACGAGCTTCTCGACGATCAGAAGAGATACGTTGTAGGCGCAGGTATCAACACAAGAGACTACGCCGAGAGAATTCCCGCTCTCGTTGAGGCAGGTGTTGACGTTGTTTGTATCGACTCCTCAGAGGGATTCTCCGAGTGGCAGGCAAGAACCATCAAGTGGGTTCGCGATAACTACGGCGACACCGTTAAGATCGGTGCAGGTAACGTAGTTGACGCGGCAGGATTCAGATTCCTCGCTGATTGCGGCGCTGACTTTATCAAGGTCGGTATCGGCGGCGGTTCTATCTGTATCACCCGTGAGACCAAGGGTATCGGTCGCGGTCAGGCAACCGCTCTTATCGAGGTTTGCGCTGAGAGAGACAGATACTTTGAGGAAACCGGCATTTACGTTCCCGTTGCAAGTGACGGCGGTATCGTTTACGACCATCACATTACTCTTGCTCTCGCTATGGGTGCGGATTTTGTAATGCTTGGAAGATATTTTGCTCGCTTCGACGAGTCGCCCTCTAATAAGGTCAGCATTGGCGGAACCTATTATAAGGAATACTGGGGCGAGGGCTCGGCAAGAGCGCGCAACTGGCAGAGATACGACCTTGGCGGCGACAAGAAGCTTTCCTTCGAGGAGGGTGTTGATTCCTACGTGCCTTACGCGGGAAGCCTGAAGGATAACGTTGCTATGACTCTTGCGAAGGTAAAGTCGACCATGTGCAACTGCGGCGCGTTGACTATTCCCGAGCTTCAGGAGAAGGCGACTCTTACTCTCGTTTCGGCGACAAGTATCGTCGAGGGTGGAGCGCACGACGTTATTCAGAAGGATAAGACTACTATTAAGTAATTGATTTTTGACAGCTATCGGTGCAGACAGTTTCTGCACCGATAAGATTTTTTCTAAGAATTCAGGTGATTAATTATGAAGACCACACGAAGAATAGTACTTTCTTCGATGCTTGCCGCGCTTGTTTGTGTGGCAACTATGATAATCAAGCTTCCATCACCCCTTGGGGGATATATCAATCTCGGCGACTGCATCGTGCTTTTGTGCGGCTGGATGCTGGGACCGGTATACGCGTTTTTCGCGGCGGCGATAGGCTCTGCGTTGGCTGACGTTTTTTCGGGATATGCGATGTATGCACCCGCGACGTTTGTCATCAAGGGACTTATGGCTCTTCTTGCATGGTTGCTTTTCAAGGTACTTTCCAAGGTTATGAAGCCCTTTGTGTCAAGACTTCTTGGCGGCATCAGCGCGGAGGTGCTTATGATTGGCGGCTATCTGTTTTTTGAAAGCTTTATTTACGGCTTTACCTCTTCCTTGGTGAACGTTCCTGCCAATGCAATACAGGGTGTTGCCGGAGTAGCTATCGGTATGGCGCTTATTACGATATTTGATAAGCAGAAGGTGCTTAATTTTTTTCAACAGTGACAAAAAAGCGGTGTTCTCACCGCTTTTTTTGCTGATAAATTGGATTTTTCGGTCTCCACGGCGGTGTCTTTGTGGAAGTTTCGCTCAAGCCTTTTCAAAGGCTTGTCGCTTGGTGATGTTTTCGAAGAAAACTCACGACGAGGGCATTTATGCCCGAAGTAACACGTCGCGATCGGCGGTCGCGCCTCGCAAGGCGCGAAACTCCTTTTTCGGCATTTCTTTTTTGCTAAGCTTTTTTCTTTGTGCCTCTGGTTTCAAAGAAAAAAGCGAATAAACGGTTTAATTTTCATTTGTGTAGAAAGAAAAACGGCATTATTTATCTTAAGCGATAGCCCGCTTTTTCTTTTGGCAAAGTAAGCGCAAAAGAAAAAGCTTGGCAAAAAGAAAAGCGCGTGTGAGAAATTTCGCCGCGTGCGCGCGGCGACCAACGCTCCGCGAGTTGGATCGGCGGTCGCTTTTGAAAAAGCGACGTAAAACTTTCAAATAAACAGCGTTCATCTGACCAACAAATCAAAATTTGAACTTGCAAGCATCTTGACAAAGCTATTATTATTTAGTATAATTAAGAATATACAATTGCTTTAAAATCGGGTTGTGAAATCCGATGAAAGGACGGCAAAAAATGAGCAAAAATAGGAGAATTAAAGCGTTTTTGTGGAAATTGTTACATATGCTATTCAACGGTGCGGTCGGTATTTGCGCCGGAGTTTGCGCAATCATTTATTTCAGAAGCACGTTTGCTGATATGTTTGCCTCATCTGCAGGGCTTCTTTTAATAATCGGACTGTTTTTGGGCGTTTACATGGCATCATATCTCCAGGTGATAATTCACGAGTCGGGACATCTTGTTTTCGGACTGATGTCGGGATATCGCTTCTGCTCATTCCGAATTGCTTCCTTTATTTGGGTAAAGGATCAGGGAAAGATAAAATTCAAGCGAATGAAGATAGCGGGAACCGGCGGTCAATGTCTTATGTCGCCTCCCGAAATGGTAGACGGAAAGTTTCCGGTAGCGCTTTACAATTTTGGCGGCGCGCTGATGAATATCATATCTGTTGCATTGTTTATCGGTCTCTTTTTCGCGTTTGAGAGCATTCCGATTCTTTCTGCCGCGATGTTTTTATGTGCTGTAATGGGAATTGCGCTTGCACTGACAAACGGTATTCCTATGCGAAACGGCACGATTGACAACGACGGTTATAATGCCTGCGCGCTTTCGCGCAACCCTGCGGCTATGCGCGCATTATGGGTACAGTTGAAGATCAACGAGAGCATTTCAAAGGGAATCAGACTGAAGGATATGCCTGACGAATGGTTTGAGGTGCCGCCCGACGAGGCGATGCAGAACAGTATGGTGACTGCTATGGGTGTATTTGCATGCAATCGCTTGATTGATGAGGAGAGATTTGCGGAGGCGGACAAGCTTATGGCGCATCTTTTGAGTATTGATAGCGGTATGTCAGGTCTGCACCGTTATCTTCTTATCTGCGACCGAATGTATATTGAGCTTACCGGTGAGAATCGCCGAGAGGTTATTGATGCGATGCTCAGTAAAGAGCAGAGGAAGTTTATGAAGCAGATGAGCGGCTTTCTCACGGTTATCCGCACCGAGTATGTTTACGCTCTGCTTTGTGAAAAGGACAGAGACAAGGCAGCCAAGATCAAGGAGCAATTTGAAAAGAGAGCGAAAAGCTACCCCTATCAGGTTGACGTGATTACAGAGCGTGAGCTTATTGAAAGAGCTGAGAAAATTGCCGATGAAGCTTGTGAGCTTGAATGTAACGCAGGCGAATAATCAAGTATTTTATGTCGCCCGAGGCGATAGAATGGAATTTTTATGGAAAAAACATCAATTTTGTATACGAATTATCTTGAAATAATGAGACGCGAGCTGGTACCCGCTATGGGTTGCACCGAGCCTATTGCGGTGGCATTTTGCGCCGCCAAGGCGAGAGAAATACTTGGGGAGATGCCCGACGCGATCAGAATTCAAGCCAGCGGAAACATAATAAAGAACGTCAAGAGCGTTATCGTGCCTCACACGGGCGGACTTCGCGGACTTGAAGCCGCGGCGGCGGTAGGTGTGCTTTACGGAAAAGCCGATGCCTGCCTTGAGGTCATTTCCTCTGTTACGGCAGAGGAGGAGTCTGCTCTTGCCGAGAGGATGAAGGCGTTTGAGATCACCGTCTCTCCTCTTGAGAGCGAGCACATGCTTGACCTTGTTATCACGGTTATAAAGGGTGAGAGTTGGGTCTCTGTTCACGTTGAGGACAAGCACACCAATATTACCGAGATAATTGAAAACGGCAAGTGCACTTTTCTTGAGGGCGGCGCATGCGCAGAGGAATCGGGTCCCGATCATTCGCTTCTGACCGTTGCCGATATATTTGATTTTGCCAACACGGTTGATATTGATGACGTAAGGGAGACACTTGAGCGTCAGATCGCCTATAACACCGCGATCTCGCGCGAGGGCTTGAAAAATAATTACGGTGCGCGCATCGGTCAGCTTCTTCTGAAGAGAGACGACAGCATCCGAACAAGAGCCAAGGCGATGGCATCGGCAGGATCGGACGCGAGAATGAGCGGCTGTGATATGCCTGTAATTATAAATTCGGGAAGCGGAAATCAGGGTATGACCGCCAGCTTGCCGGTAATTGCCTATGCGGAATATTACGAAAAGAGCCACGAGGAGCTGCTGCGCGCTCTGACTCTTTCAAATCTTGTGACTCTTCACTTAAAGAGCGGCATTGGTCGCCTTTCGGCTTATTGCGGTGCGGTCAGTGCGGGCGCCGGCGCGGGGGCGGGAATTGCGTACCTGCTTACGGGGGACTTGCGAACGGTAAATCACACTATCGTGAACGCGCTTGCGATCTCTTCGGGAATCGTTTGCGACGGAGCGAAGGCTTCCTGCGCGGCAAAGATCGCTATGGCGGTTGACGCGGGCATTATGGGCTTTGATATGCACGAAAACGGCTGCCAGTTCTACGGCGGCGACGGGCTTGTCAGCAAGGGCGTTGAGAATACCATTCGTAACATCGCGGCTCTCGGTCACGACGGAATGCGGGAGACAGATAGGAAGATAATTGAGATTATGACTAATTGTTAATATATCAATTAAATATATTTTTGAATGACAAAACCCCGATGTACGCAAGGAAATCGGGGTTTTAGAATTTTATTTATATTCAAATATTTTTATAGCTCCGATGGCGGTGGAGCGCTCAACGTCGCCGTCCGAGACGGTTATTATGCTTTTTGACGACATTGCTTCAAGCATAGCTGCCGTGGGATTTTTTATTCTTCTGTTGCCGCCGATTATTACGGTTTTGGCATCGGAGCACAGTATATTGTCTATTTCATCGGCAAGAATTGCGCCTAGGAAGAAGCCGTAGACCTGCGAGGGTGACTTTTTGAAGACGTTTTTCAGTATTCTGACCTTGAATAATGCCTTATTGAGTCCATCGATCTTGGAATAGCTGTAACCCTTCAGGAGATATTCGCCGTCGGGCTCGTCTACCGTTATATCCACCGCGTCCTTGAGGATCGTATTTTGGGACAGTGCCATAAGCATCTCGCCCGTCAGCATGGTAGATAAGCGGTATATTTTTCCGTTCTCGTCAACGCTGACGATCTTTGAATGGGAGCCGGGGAGGACGTAGACGGCGTGACTGTCACTGCCGCAAAGCGCCATAAGACCCATAAGCTCGGTCTCCTCACCGCGCATCATATCAAATTCGCCGATAGAATCGGAATTGCATTTTATGCCGCGGATGAACACGAAGGGAATGCTTGAAATCTCGGGGAAGGCGACCTCTTGTACGCTGTCGTGCAGCTCCTTGATGCCAACGGGAGCTTGAAGATGGGGCAACTCATAAAGACCGAATTCGGAGGTTATCATTCCCGACGCGAGAATTTTGATAACGTCTTTCTCGCTAAGTCGGTTTTCTTCAAGAATAGCGGAAATTGCGGTCTTCAGCTCGTTTTTGAGCCCGTCGCGGTCATCGATGCCCGCTCTTGCGCCTCTCGTGATCTTTTGGGTGGCGGTTATTTTTTCGTCCTCAACGAGATTGACTCGCGTGTTGGTCGTTCCGCCGTCGATGGTAATGTATCTTTTCATTTTCATTCCTTAATCAAGCTTACGTATTTCTCGGCAAGGGCGGTGATTGCCTCGAAGTCGCCCTCGTCTACCTTCTTTTTGTCGATTATGTTTGAGCTGAGTCCAAAGCCCGAGATGCCGATCCTTTTATATTCGGGGATATTGTCAAGATTTACGGCGCCTACCGCCAGCATTTTGACGTGCGAGAGGGGCGCTTTAACCGATTTGACGTAATCTACTCCCAAGTTTCCCGCAGGGAAGACCTTGACGAAATCCGCGCCGCATTTGTGCGCCGTCTGTATCTCGGTGGGGGTCAGCGCGCCCGGCATCGAGACAAGCGACAGCTCACGGGTCTTTTTTATGACCTCGGGGCATACGTCGGGAGAAATTATAAATCTGCCACCTGCCTTTGCCGTCAGTTCTACCTGCTTTTCGGTAAGTACCGTGCCTGCACCGATAAGCATTCTGCCGCCTAAATGATCGACAAGCATTTTTATATTTTCTGCGGTTTCCTCGTCGGAGACCTGTCCGTTTGCGCTATAAGTTATTTCCAGGAGGCGCACGCCGCCTGCGTACATTGCCTCGGCAAGGGGGATAAGCTTTTCTTTCTCGATACCGCGCACGATAACTATAAGCTTTTCGCTCTCTACCGCTTTGATGACCTCGTTTCTCATTTTCATGTGCCTTTCATAATTATTCATTCTAATTATACTTTAGTCGGAAGAATTTGTCAAGAAGTTTTGTTCACACGTGGTCGCTAATGACCAAAATTGTCCGAAATTTATCAATATTTATCTTGACAACTCCAAATTAGTATGCTAAACTTTAGCTGATAAGAATTTGCGATTTGTGGGAGGTATGGTATGACCTTTACAAGCTACAATCAGTTTATGAGCGATCTTTATCGCGGTGGAATAGAGCTTGCCGCGTCTCACTCGGCGAAATTAGGCTTTTCGGGCGTTGAGTTTTTAGATTTTTTTCATACGGGCAATCCACCGTTGAATAAGGAAAAATATCCTGCCGAGGAGGTTCGTGCCTCTCTTGAAAAGCACGGTCTCAGTGTAGATTGCTACTCGGTCTACGCGTACGTTCTTGGTGACGGCAGTGAGGACTTTGAGCGTCAGATGTACGAAATTATCGATTATGCCGCGTCTGTCGGAGCGAAGCTTTTTCATCATACTCTTATGCCGTTTCTTAAGCTTGAAGGTGATGCTCCCCAATATGAGGATATTTTCCCCAAGGTGCTGGAGTTCGAAAAGAAGATCGTAAAATACTGCTCTGAGCGCGGACTCAGATGCATTTTTGAGCCGCAGGGCTTCTATTTTAACGGTGTTTCGGGGCTCTCAAGGATCATTATGGCTCTCAGAGAGAATTTTCCCGACGTGGGACTTTGCGCCGACCTCGGAAATCCCGTTTTTGTCGATTGCGATCCCGGTGACGTTATTGACGCGCTTTCCTTCTGCATAGCGCACGTTCACATCAAGGATTATATAATTGCCGACGCTCCGCTTGAGGGTAAAAAACCGATGCTCAGCCGCGGTGGAAAGAATCTTTACGAGGTGCTTCCGGGTGAGGGTGAAATTGATCTCGGAGCTTGCCTGAAGAAGATCAAGGCTGCGGGATACGACGGCCGTATCGCTCTCGAATATCTCGGAGACGATGAGACTATCATAAAATCGATGCAATATATAACAAAATTATGGGAGGAATAAACTATGAGCAAATTAAAAATTATGACCTTCAATCTTCGTATTGAAGCTCCTGCACACGACGGTATAAACAATCTTCCTAACAGAAAGGGTAGGATTCTTGAGGCTATAAACACCGAAGCTCCCGATCTTATCGGCTTTCAGGAGGCTAAAGACGAAACACGCGCCTGGCTTCGCGATACGCTGACCGACTATACTGTAGTCGGATGTGGCAGATACGAAGATTACAGAGGCGAGTCTTCCCCCCTGGCATTCCGCAAGGACAAATTTGAGATGGTAAGCATGGAAACCGTCTGGCTTTCAAGCACGCCGAAGGTTCCTGCGTCAAAATACGAGGGAAGCGATCAGAGCGAGTGCCCGAGAATCTTTACCGCGGTGGTGCTGAAGCCTTTGGAGTCGAGCGAGCTGTTGCTTTTCATCAATACTCACACCGACCATTTGGGCGCGATTTCGAGAACGCTGGCATCGGCGCAGATTTTGGAATATGCATCACAGAAGGGAATGGCTACGGTAATTACGGGAGACTTTAATGCCACACCCGACACCACCGAGATCAAAATGATGACGGTAAATAAGGCATTCCCCTTGGTGGACGCTACGGCGTTGATAGGCCCTACCTTCCATGCATTCGGCAAGATACCTCAGTCTGATTGCGTGAAGATCGACTACGTGTTTACCAATCTTCCTTGCGATCTGAATGAGTCCTATGCGCTCTCTGATAAGCCTGTGGACGGTATATATATTTCCGATCATTGCCCCGTGGTGGCATTCATTGAGACTGCTTAATAGCAATTTTTTGTGCTTTTATTGGACGAAATTTGCCGTCAAGGGGGAAACCCGTTGACGGCATTTTTGTTTTATGGTAGAATATTTTAAAAGAATAAAATCAGGAGGAATTTATATGTTACTCGATTTTTCACAAAACGGGATATATATTGTTTTTGAAATAGACGGCAAGGGTGGTGTTTCGCTTCGCCATTTTTCCACGCAGGAAAAGGAATGCGAAAGAAAAAACGCTAAAAATCTTTCTTCCTGCCGCATAGTTGACGTGCACGTGGCAGGAGAGGACGTGGACGATCACCACGGTGCGAAGCACACGGGCTCGTCACGCACCAATACCTTGAAATATGTTACTCACCGTTATTATGAGAACGGAGAGGGAAATAAGCTTGAATTTGACCTTGCCGACGCAAGTCTTGCGGTCACCGTTCACTATCAGTTTTACAGAAACGTGTCCGCTTTGCGCTCGTGGTGCGTGGTAACTAACGTAGGTGACGAGATCCTGGGATTGGAATACGTCACAAGCTTTGCTTATTCGGGATTTGAGGAGGGGGATAAGCACCCTAATGAGAAGATAAACGTCTATATTCCCCGTAATTCCTGGTCAAGAGAGGTCAATTGGAAGAAGATGACGCTTTCCGAGGCGGGCATTAACGTTACTCCTCAGTTTTCCTTTGACCGCATAAATATTTATAATACCGGCTTCTGGTCCACCAAGGAGTATCTTCCTATGGGCGCGGTTGAGAACACCGAGAGAAATGCGGTATATCTTTGGCAGATCGAGAATAACGGCTCCTGGCAATGGGAGATCGGAGACAAGAGTGAGATGCTTTACCTCAAGCTTTCGGGTCCTGAAGCTCAAGAAAATTCTTGGTACAAGGAGCTTATTCCGGGTGAGAGCTTTGAGAGCGTCAAGGCGGCGGTCACCCTTGGAAATGATTTCAATTCGGCGCTTTGTAATCTTACGAAATATCGCCGCCGCATTTTCAAAAATATTCCCGAAAACGCGGCTATGTCGGTCATTTTCAACGATTATCTTCACTGTCTCTGGGCGAACCCCACCGAGGAGAGGGAGATTCCCGTTATCGACCTTGCCGCAGAGCTTGGTGCGGAATATTTCGTAATGGATGCCGGTTGGTATGCCGACGGCGTGTGGTGGGATACGGTTGGAGAGTGGAAGCCTGTCGCGTGGAGATTCCCCAACGGCATTCAAAGAGTTTTTGAATACGTCAGAGAAAAGGGAATGCGCCCCGGCATCTGGCTTGAATTTGAGAGCATGGGAATCAAGTGCCCCTTGGCGCAGGAGATGCCCGACGAGTGCTTTATTATGCGCCACGGAAAGCGAGTGATCGATCATGGCAGATACGTTCTCGATTTCCGCAACGAGCAGGCAAGGGCACATTGCACCGCCGCGGTCAGCCGAGTTATCGAGGAATTCGGAGTCGAGTATATAAAGAACGACTACAACGTTGAGTGCGGTGTGGGAACAGATCACGATGCCGACAGCACGGGTGACGGTCTGCTTGAGCACAACAGAGCTTTTCTTTCCTGGTACGATGAGATAAGAGCAAAATATCCTCACGTCACCTTTGAAAATTGCGCCAGCGGCGGAATGAGAATGGATTATGCTATGCTGTCCGATCAGCACATTCAGTCCCTGACCGACCAGGACAGATATTTTATTACCGCACACATTGCGGCGGCGGCAGGAACGGCGGTTCTCCCCGAGCAAGCGGCGATCTGGTCTACACCCATTCAGAGCTGGGGACTTAACTGTGCCGCGATGAATATGGTAAACGCTATGATGCAAAGAATGCACCTTTCGGGCGACGTGATGAAGTGGAGCGACGAGACCAAGGCCCTTGTCAAGGAGGGCGTTGAGGTTTATAAGGCGACGAGAGGCGACATTGACAGCGCGATCCCATTTTATCCTTTGGGAGAGATTCCGTCCTTTGACGATAAATGGCTTTGCACGGGTTATAAATGCAAGGATTGCACGCGCCTTATCGTCTGGAGACTTGAGAGCGAGGACGAAAGCTTGACTATTCCAACCGATTTTACCTATGATAGCGTGAAGATACTTTATCCCTCGAATCACAAGTGCGCGATTGAGAGGGGAGAAAAGGAGATTACCGTCAAGCTCCCAGAAAAGCTGACGGCGGTGCTTTTGGAATTGGCGTGATTTGACGCTTTAAATTTAAAAGCAATAACAATTTTGTTATATACAAATTGAAAAATGTTTGTTATAATAGTGGCTGACGAAAGATTTTTCTCTAAGAAAGGAAAAGAAAATGACCTTTTACGAAAGAGCCAAGGAGCTTGTCTCCAAAATGACACTTGACGAAAAAATGACGCAGATGCGCTATGAAGCACCTGCTATCGAGCGTCTTGGCGTTCCTGCATACAATTGGTGGAACGAGTGTCTTCACGGCGTGGCGCGCGCCGGCGCGGCAACTGTTTTCCCTCAGTCCATCGGTATGGCGGCAAGCTTTGACGACGGCTTGCTTTTTGAGGTTGCTACCGCGATCTCCGACGAGGCGAGAGCAAAATATAACGAATATAAGACCCAGGGCTTTACGGACGCATATCAGGGTCTGACATTCTGGTCACCAAATATCAACATTTTCCGCGATCCGAGATGGGGCAGAGGACACGAGACCTACGGAGAAGATCCGTATCTCACCGGTCGTATGGGTACGGCATTTATTAAGGGATTGCAGGGTGAAGGGAAATACCGCAAGGTAGACGCCACGATCAAGCATTACGCCGTTCATAGCGGTCCCGAGAAGTCCCGTCACTATTTTAATGCGGAGGTCAGTGAAAAGGATCTGCGCGAGACCTATCTTTGGGCGTTTAAATACTGTATCGACAATGCCGACCCTTCGGCTGTGATGGGAGCTTATAACTGTGTCAACGGCGAGCCCTCCTGCGCCTCCGAGACTCTTTTGCAAAAAATACTTTACGGTGAGTGGGGATTTGAAGGCTACGTAGTGTCTGATTGCGGCGCGATACGCGATATTCACGAATACCATAAGATCACAAGCGATGCCGCTGAAAGCTCTGCTTGGGCGGTAAATATGGGCTGTCAAATGAACTGCGGCAGAGCATACGAGTGGTTGAAAACCGCGTACGAGCGCGGACTCGTCAGCGAGGAGACTATCACCGCGGCGGTGGAGAAGCTTTTTGAAGCAAGATTCCGTCTCGGTATGTTTGACGGTGATTGCGAATACGATAGGATCCCTTATGACGTGGTTGAATGCCGGGAGCACCTTGCCCTCAGCCGCAAAATGGCACAGAGCAGCATGGTACTATTGAAAAATGATGGCATTTTGCCCTTGAAGGGCAATGAAAGGCTTGCCGTTATCGGTCCTAATGCTGCCGACGTCAGCGTTCTGCTTGCCAACTATAACGGTACCCCCTCGCGCTATACCACGCTTCTTCAGGGAATCCGCGCGGCAAGTGAAGATCTTGGCGGCTCGGTGCGCTATGCAAAGGGCTGTCATCACTTCAAGCCATGTCGCGGAGGCGGTGACGAGCGAACCGTAGGCGAGGCTATCTTGGCTGCCAAGGCGGCTGACGTTGTCGTGCTTTGTATGGGTCTTTGCCCTGTTATGGAGGGCGAGGAATGCGATGCTTATAACGGTTATTCGGGCGGTGACAAGCCTGATCTTGAGCTTCCTAAAACTCAAAGGGAGCTGATCGACGCAGTTATTCAGCTTGGAAAGCCCACGGTTTTTGTCAACGTAAGCGGAAGCTGCATCAATCTTGAAAGAGAGAATGAGGGATGTAACGCTGTGCTTCAGTGCTTCTATCCGGGCGCTGAGGGCGGTCACGCTTTAGCAGATATCCTCTTCGGTAAGGTGTCACCCTCGGGTCGATTGCCCGTCAGCTTCTATCGCTCTGTGGATGATCTCCCTGCCTTCGACGATTATTCGATGGAGAATCGCACCTATAAATTCTTCAAGGGAGCGTGTGTCTACGATTTCGGCTACGGATTGACCTATTCAGAGATCGAGGAGAATTGGCTTGATGAAAAGACCGTAGAGCTGACCAATAGAGGCAGCTTTGACACCGATTACGCGGTGCTTCGGTTTGAATATATTCCGCACAAAAGTCTTTGCGGCTTCAAAAAGGTGCATTTGAATATAGGGGAGAGCTTGACGGTGCAATTTGAATAAAAAGCTTCGGCGCGGTGTTTGTTTGACGTGATCCTTTGATCTTCAAATGCTTGTGACCTTTATTTCGAAAAAAAGCGACTTTTGCAGAGTTAAAATAAAAAATAGCAACATTTTTCTGAAAAATATAAAAAAAGACTTGAAAAACAAGAGGTTTTGGTATAAAATTAAAGTGATCTCCAAAAGAGAAAATCTTTGACTTTTATAGAAGCTGCTATCAGCTCCGGAAAGGATTTATAATGAGTATGAAAAGAGTTGCCCTTATTGGCTACGGCGGAATGGGAGTTTGGCACACCAAGCACATTTTGAAAAACGACGTTTGCGAGCTTGCGGGCATTTGGGATATTAAGGAATCAAGACGCCAGCTTGCCATCGAGAACGGCATACACGTTTATTCTTCCTTGGAGGATCTTCTCTCCGATGAGACTGTTGATATAGTCACTATAGCCGTTCCAAACGATAGCCACCGCCCTCTGGCGATTCAGGCGATGGAGGCAGGAAAGAACGTCATTTGTGAAAAGCCTGTTGCCCTCAACAGCGAAGAGCTTGCCGAAATGATCGCTTGCTCCGAAAGAACCGGAAAGCTGTTTACGGTGCATCAGAATCGCCGTTGGGATGCAGATTTCCTGGTTATGAAAGACCTTTACGAATCGGGTGAGCTTGGTGAGGTATTCTGCATTGAATCCCGTGTTCACGGCTCTCGCGGAATCCCCGGCGACTGGAGAGGCATGAAGAAGCACGGCGGCGGAATGATATTCGACTGGGGCGTTCATCTTATCGACCAGATGCTTTGCATCGTTCGCGACAAGAAGCTGAAGAGAATTTACTGTTGCGTTGATCATATAACCAATTATGAGGTTGACGACGGATTTAAGCTTGACCTTTACTTTGAGGGCGAGCTTACCGCCAGAATAGAGGTAGGCACGTCAAACTTTATCTATCTGCCTCGTTATTATATGCTCGGTATAAACGGAAGCGCGCTTATTCAGGGATGGACTACACCCTGCAAGGTGATTTCTTGTACCAATTGGGATGAAAAGGACGTAGTTCCCGTAGTTACCGCCGCAGGTCTTACGAAGACTATGGCACCGAGAGATGAAAATACCGTAACGCGTAAGGAGATACCTCTTCCCGAGTCCGAGGTTCACGATTTCTATCGCAACGTCTGCCTTGCCGTTGACGGTAAAGAAGAGCAGATAGTTAAGCATAATCAGCTTAAGCGCGTTATGAAGATAATGGAAGCGGCATTCCGTTCCGCAGAGACCGGCATGCCTGTTGAGATCGAAAACGACGAGATCTGCTGATAAATTGCGATTTTAATAAAAAAAGAAGTAACGAAGGTCGTGCAAAATTAGCGGAGAAATCAAATATCATTGATACGCAGTAAACAAATAGTAACCCCCGACAGATTTTTTAGCGGTCTGTCGGGGGTTACTATTTGACAAATTGGAATTTGACAGTTATTTAACTGCCTTTATGGTGTATGTTGCTCCCCAATTATTCAACACCTCTACCGCTGCAAAGCCCGCTTCAGCAAGAGCTTCAATCTCGTGCTTCACAGTAAGCGGCGTATCATAATGGTAAAACTCGTTATCGGTAATACCTTGTTCTGTTTTCAGAGCTATCAAATTGTTTCGGTGCATCCGTTCCTCATCATCAGATAAGGAAAAATAATCCGTGAGTATAAAATAGCCATTATCCTTTAATGCGATATACAATTTATAATACAGACCGACCTTTTCTTCTTTTGTAAAATGATGCAAGCTTTCTACCGATACAGCAGAATCAAACACATTCTCACCAAGCGGCACATCAAAATATGAGCCCAGAATCAAGGATATATCCTTGCCAACGAATTTTCGTTGAAGCTCGGTTAGCATTCCTTGTGAAAGGTCTATTCCCGTAACCTTTGCCGAAGAATTAAGCTTATAATATTCTTGCAGTTCCAATCCTGTACCGCAACCCAAATCAAGTATGTGACAGTTTTCAGCGGTCGGTAATTGCTTTGCCGTAAAAGGATAGAACTCATTTGCACATTCGATATTAGTCATCATATGCTTATCATATCCGTCAAGTCTTGCCTCAAAGAAATCACTCATTTTTTCAAGCATACATAACCTCCGTCAAATTCTTATTTATCGTTCTGTTTTATCGCCAGTTTCGCCTTTGTATTACAAAAGGCTTCGGGCAAAGCCCATACCCCTAAGGTTGAGTGCTTCCTAAGGCTCTCCCTCCGGGAGAGCTCCCGCGATAGCGGGTGAGAGGTCATTTCAATCCATCATCTAACCCTCTCCGTCGGCTACGCCGCCACCTCTCCCGAAGGGCGAGGCTTTTCTAGCCTCATTATAACACAAATCGGCAGAGAAAACAAGTTTTCTGCCGAAATTTTGTGCTTACGAATTCTCCGTCAAGAACAACAGAGAAATTTCATTACTTCTTTTTCTTTGTAAATATAGGCTTATCCGACGAGCAGAGCCACGCGC
>JBGVHJ010000124.1:0-46288 GCA_045122255.1 Eubacteriales bacterium
TTCGCGTGGTTCACCGACGAGATCGAAAGCGGAAAGAACGTGATTCAGGCAGGAAACCTCGATATCGAGATGTACTGGACCAAGGATCTTAACAGTGGAAGCTGGATAAATGCAGAAGACGATAACGCAGAGCCTGTCTTCAACTATGACAAGTGGGAGCCCGGATATACCGAGGTCCGCTATGTCAAGATCAAGAATGCAGGCTCTCTCGCATTCAAATATGCTCTCAGTATCATTCCCGACGGCGCAGTAAGCAAGCTTGCCGACGTTATCGACGTGTTCTACGTAGAGAATGCAACCGCAAATATCGGCGGCAGAGCAGAGCTTAACGCTTTGGGCGCAAAGGGAACTCTCCGCGATGCGATAAACGGCTCTATTCCCGTAAACGGTGCGATCGTGCCCACGGGCAAGACCGCAGAGGGCGCATATTCGGGCGAGGTAGTTATAGCTATCGCACTCAAGATGCGCGAGAACGCAGGCAACGAGTATCAGAATCTCTCTATCGGAGATACCTTCTCGCTGAAGCTCACCGCTACACAGTATAGCTTTGAAAAGGACGGTTACGGAAGTGACTACGACAAGGACGCTCAGTGGCCCGGTAACGTTACCGTAGGCAATTCCGCGTCTGCAACCGTGACCACTACCGATAATAAGACCGATACCGCCACCGAGCTTCTCAGCTCCGACGGCAAGATCAGCGCAAGCGTTCCTGCAGGCGCGCTTGTAAATTCGGGCACCGATAAGCTGACCCTTACCGTTACCGAGGTAGAGAAGAGCGCGGCAAATATCACCCTTAACGAGAACGAAAATTCTCTGTCTGTTGACGTACATATCGACGGCATAGCAAAGGACAACACCACCGTTATGGCGATCGGCATCAAGGAGCTCCTTCCTGTCGGTCTTAATATGGGTAACTACCGCTTCTACCACGTAGAGGACGGCGCCACCGTTGAAATGACACTTCTCGCAGACGGCGCAACCCCCGTGCACAATAACTACGAGTACGATCCCGCAACCGGAGACGTTGTTCTTTATCTCAAATCCTTCTCCGAGGTCGCTCTCGTTGCAGAGCCCGCAAAGTGGGAGGGTAAATTGGACTATTCTTGGTACGATGCATCCAAGACCGAGCTTACCATCGCAAATGCTGACCAGCTTGCAGCCTTCGGTGCTATCGTCGGCGGTATGGTCGGTCAGACTCAGAATTCTTTCGCAGGCAAGACCGTAAAGCTCATTGCTGATATCAACCTCGGCGATATGGAAAAAGAAAATAACCCCAACATCATCTTCTATCCTATCGGTTATTGGAATAACGAGGGTACATACGAAAGAAAGCCCCTTGAAGAAAGAACAACCGCAGTTGAAAGTGGCTTCTACACCTTCAATGGAACATTCGACGGTAACGGTCACACCGTTTCTAACTTCTATCAGAACACCTGGGAAATGAAGGGTGACCACGATTGGTACGACACCACTAAGGAGCAGTATTACCGCGACGGTATGGGTCTCTTCGGTCGTGTTTACGGCGGTACTGTAAAGAACCTTACCGTAAAGAATTTCTCCTCCGACGGTGAGATCACAACCACAGGTGTAATCGCCGCTTATGCGGACGGCGCAACCTTTGAGAACATCGCAATTTTCGAGTGTAACCCCCGCGTATATAATATCGGTAACGGCGGTATCGTCGGTTGTGTCGGTTGGTATGCTAAGGAAGCAAACCTCAAGACCACCTTCAAGAATATCACCGTTGACAACTCCAACAAGATAAGCGCTCTTTGGGGCTCTTACGACGTTGCCTGCGGCGGTATCGTTGGTCAGTATTATCCCACCAGCGGACAGACCTCGGCAGGTACTCCCGTAAACGGCGGTATTGAATTTACAAACTGCCACGTTTCCGCAGTAATGGACGTTTATAACGACGTCTGCGCAAACTATCAATACTACGCGTACCGTTACACCGGTATGCTCATCGGCTCCGTCCGTGAGAACGTAACCGAGAACGGACATTCCTACCCCAATATGAACGGCATCACCGCTTCGGGCTGTACCGTTCACTTTGGTACATGGAACGACTATTACTATTGTGAGATCATAGACAATACCACCGCATCCTATACTCACGATTATCAGATGAGCCGTTTGACCGAGATCAAGGCGATCGACGGCACAACTATCACCTATCTTGACGGCACAACCGGCACCGTTCCCGCAAGCGGCAGAGCCAACTACGTTATAGTTGACTATACCAAGGGTCACGGCACCGAAAACGCAACCTGTTACCACTTCAAGGACGGCACGGTTTGGACTCACGATATGGGCGGCATTCAGACCGGTATCGACGAGAACGGCGACGGTCAGGATGACCTCAAGGAAGATAAGCAGCACATCTACCTCGAGTTCAACAACCTCGTCACCGGCTATGGCTGGGGTGTGACCACCAAGGGCGTTGGCGACCTCGCGGGCGTTACTATTCTTGATAGAGAAGTAGCGGATTCTGTTGAGAAGTTTAAACCTATCATTGACAACAATAAAGAATTTGCAACCGAATCTACCGTTACAATAGGCGAAATCTTCGCTGCTATTGAGAATGCTGGTGTTGCTATCAAATCCGATAATGTTCAGGTTGCAATATCTCCTTTCGGCGCAACAAGCACCGCAGGCGGTACTTATGTAGCGAATACAACCGATTGGACTCAGGGTACTCTCACCTTTAGCGGCGTTGGTCAGGCTGTAATCACAATTACTGACTACTACTTCTGTAAGACAACATCTGTTACGGTTAATATTACTGCAGCTGATAAGTTCGGCACTAATTTTGAAAATTACGAAAAGTACCTTTACCGAGTAGGTAACCAGAACGCTATATCTGTCGGTACTATCTTTAAGGCACTTGATGGTGTAAATATTGATTCTTCCACCGTTACTGTTACTATTGAGAATGTTGCAGGTAATGCAAATGGTACGTTTATATCTGCAACTACTTGGACTTCTGGAGACCTTGAGTTCACCGGTACGGGCGTTGTTAAAGTAACAATCAGTGCGGCTGGCGCAAAAGACTTCGTTCTTCACCTTGAGGTTGTGGATGCAGAAAATCTTACAAGTGTAAAGGGATATACCGGTGCGGAAAAGAAGAACTTTGTTCTTGTGAAGGACATTAATACCAGTTCGTATGTAAACCACTGGAATTGCACTATTTACGGTAACGGATTCACTTATTCGCTTAATGGTGCTCCCACCACTTATAATTCCAAGCAGGGACACGGTATTCTTATAACTCAGAATACAGTTCTTGATAATCTTGTAATTGTTGGTGACATTTATACCGGATATGGTGCATTCAAGGATAACGATTTCTATAATACAGCTATCGATGTAATGGGTTCCACAATAATTCAGAATTGTTATATTTCTGGTTGTGCTGCTCCCGTCAAGGCAAGGGCGGATGTTACAATTAAGGATACAACATTGTACGGTGGTTCTGTTGCTAACTTAATAATAATGTCTGGAACTACAACACTGGAAAATGTTACAACTGCAAACTATGATGACGGCAGGGCAATGGTTGGTATGGGTATTGTTATTCACTCCGATGCTACCGAAAGTGCAAAGCTTGTTCTTAATGGAACACTTAATCAGTACAACTTTATTAGCGAAAGCAAGGCTCCCACAGATACTTATGCAAAGAATCTTCACGACGCGATGTTTAGAAGCGATTGCAGTCAGTATCAGTTTGGAACAAGCCCCAACCGTTATGTAAATACCGGTATCATTTCCTTGACAGCTACATTTGATGGCAAAGACATTACTGACAACGCAAAAACAGGCTATGTCGGCAAATCGTTGAGTGTGTCTTCTTATGACGGTTACGTTTATACTCTGCCTAATACTATTGGCTCAGTAAATAACAATTATAATAGTGAAAACGATCTTCATAAAGCAAAAGTTCAAGGCGATTATCTTCCTACCGCTAAATTTGACCTTGGAAATCAGGCAGTAAGCGGCGAAGATACCTACATTAAGGGTGATATTAATGGCGTTGAAGTCCGTTATCTTGAGGGCGAAACGGTACCTACACTTGATATTACTAAATTGATGACAGTTTATAAATATGAAGGTGTTAATTATGCTGTAACTGCGAAATTGAAGGATTCTAACGGAAATGTTGTCTCAGCAGCTAACGGTGTAGTAACCCTTAAAACCGCTGGAAATTACACGCTTGTTTTCACGGTTGAAGACAATGAGTTCTACAATCCCGACGGAACAAAAATGAGTAAGTCTGTTGCAATAACTTATGAAGTTCCCTTAACGGTTATAATAGCCGAGCCTGCTATTAAGGATGCGGTTATCACTGTTAACAAAACAGCACTTGATGGTGGATACAATGAGTCGATCGGTGACCGTAGCTATAAGTTTAACCCTCTTAATGCAATTACTATTACTGATGCTGAAGGTGCGGTAGATCTTAAAACGAATATAGCTTCAACAAATATTTCTTATGCATCTTCTTCAAGTGCATTTGCGGGAGCTACAACTATTACAGTCACATATAACGATGGCAGAGTATTGACAATTGTTCTCGGAAAACCTAACCTTAACTCTCCTGGTTCTTCTAAAGCTATCACCTATGCAAATGACGGAACAATAAAGTCGGCAGCTAAAGTTGCATCAAAATCTGCAACAGGCGGTACTTGGACTGTAACATCTTACTCATTTAAGGGAACTAATGGAAAAACTGTAACCAATAATACTGTTGTTACATTTACATTCCCCGACAAATCTTGTGTTACTGGTGATACTCTTGTAATGCTTGCAGACGGAACTCAAAAGAGAATCGACCAGGTTACATATGAAGATCAGCTTCTCGTATGGAACTTCTTTACCGGTGAGTTTGATGTAGTTCCTTCCGCAATAATTTTCTATCACGGTGATGCAGAGTACGATATTCTTAATCTTAAGTTCAGCGACGGTACAATTGTTAAAGTAATTAATAATCATGGCTTCTTTGATATGGAAGAAAACCAATTTGTATTTATCGATGCTGGTAATGTAGAAGAATATATCGGACATCACTTTGCTAAGGTTGACGGTGATAATACGGCTTCGGTTGAACTTGTAGGCTATGAAATTACACAGGAATACACCGGTTGCTATTCGATTCAGTCCGCAATGCACAATAACTTTGTGGTTGAAGGAATGTTCTCTTTAACAATTCCTCACTACGACGGCTGGTTCGACTACTTCGAAATCGGCGAGGGCATAAAGTACGACGAAGAGAAGATGCAGGCTGATATTGAAAAGTATGGCTTGTATACTTACGAAGAATTTGCTGAATACGTAACATACGAGCAATTTGTCGCTTTCAACGGTCCTTATCTTAAGGTTCTTGTTGGCAGAGGTGTAGTGACTCATGAGCAGATCATTGGTCTAATCAGTATGTACGTTAACCCCGAACAGTAAATTGAATCCCCAAAAGGCAACCGCTTCGGCGGTTGCCTTCCTTTTTCCCCCACACGAAAAAAGGTCTGCCGTCGGCAGACCTTTTAATGTTTTATTATTCAATTATTTTCCGTACTCCTCGGCAAGAGCCTTGAATGCGGGCAGAGCGCGCTCGATCCTCGATTTATCGACGCAATACGCGATCCTCACGTAGCCCTTGACACCGAAATCGTCGCAGGGAACTACCAAAATTTCGTGCGCCTTTGCCTTCTCGTAGAACGCGTAAGCATCGTCTTCAAGCGCCTTGACGAAGAGATAAAACGCTCCGTCGGGCTTCACGCAATCGTAGCCGTACTCGGTAAGATTATTATAGAGCAGATCGCGGTTCTCGCGGTAGATCTCGATATCCACCTTAGCGTCCTGACAACGCGCTATAACCTGCTGGAAGAGGCTGGGGGCACAAACGTAGCCGAGAGACCTTCCTGCGCCGCAGACCGAAAGGTAAACGCGCTGAGCGTCATTCATTTCGCTGCATACCGCGATATATCCGATCCTCTCACCGGGCAGGGAGAGAGACTTTGAATAGGAATAGCAGATAAAGGTGTTCTTGTAATAATGCCAGAGACAAGGAAGCTCCACGCCGCTGTATATAAGCTCACGGTAGGGCTCGTCGGCGATAAGATAAATGTCTTTGCCGTACTCCATCGACTTTCTTGCAAGAACGTCGCAGACCGCCATCACAGTCTCGGTATTGTAAACCACGCCGCTTGGGTTGTTGGGCGAGTTGATTATAACGCACTTGGTCTTCTCGGTGATCCTGCTCTTAAAATCGGCAACGTCGATCTGCAAGTCGCTCTCACGAGGCTTGCTGACTACTACCTTGCCCCCCGCATTCTCGATAAATACGCGGTATTCGGTGAAAAAGGGCGCGAAAACGATGCATTCGTCCTCATTTTCGGGCTCAATGACCGCCTTGAGGCAGATCGAAAGCGAAGCCGCCGCGCCGCAGGTCATATAAATGAAATTGGGATCGACCTCACAGCCGGTGCGCTCGGCTAAATTTTCGGCGATAGCGCGGCGGACGTTAGCGTCACCCTGCGCCGAGGTGTAGCCGTGAAGAAGCAGGCTGCTTTCACTGTCCAAGAGCTCCTTTATGGTATCGTTGACCACTTTGGGCGCGGGCACGCTGGGGTTGCCTAAGCTGAAGTCAAAAACGTTCTCAGCGCCGATCTCCGCGGCTCTCGTCTTGCTGTATTCGAATATTTCTCTGATTATTGAGCGCTTAGAGCCAAGCGCAAGTGTTTTTTCGTTGATTCCCATATTTTTTACCTATATGCCGAGCAGAGCCTTCGCGTTGGAGCAAAGGATCTTTTCCTCGGTCTCTTTTCCTAAATTGTACGAGCGCAAAATGTCCGTGTCTGCCGCCATATCGCTCCAAGGCGAGTCGCTGCCGAACAGAATTCTGTCCTCTCCGTGCTTTTCAAGAATTTTCATAAAATTCTCCTTGCCGACAAAGCGGAGTACGTAGGCGGTGTCGAGATAAACGTCGCTTCCGCAGACGTAATTCATCATATTTTCAAAGGCGTCGATGCCGGCGAGGTGAGCCAGCACAAGCTTCTTGTGTCCGACCTTTTCGATCACTCTCAATATTCTTTTCGGAGTGCAATGTATGGGGCAGTCGAGATATCCCACGTCAAGTCCCGCGTGGGTGAGGACGGTGAGATCAAGAGCCTTTGCGCACTCGATTATTCTGATATATCCCTCGTCGTCGAAGTACGCGCCCTGATAATCGGGGTGAAGCTTGACTCCGATGAAGCCCTGCGCCTTGATCCACTCCATTTTGCCCTCGATATCGTCGCAATGTGGGTGAATTCCCGCAAAGGATATGATCCTGCGCTTCTTGTCGGCAAATTCCGCGTTCAAGCCAAGGGCATAGCGGTTAAGGCTTTCAAAGCTTGCGGGATTGGTCAATACCGGCAGATTGACAGCGATACTTACGTCGGCGCTCTCCATCTTTTCGACGATCCCCGAAGCCGTGCCGTCGGAAAAGGGCTTTATCGAAGCCTTTTGAGACAAGGCGTCGAGAGTTTTCGCGGCAATTTTATCGGGAAAGACGTGTGTGTGAAAATCTATTATCATTTCTTTGCAATGTGGTCGCAGGCAACGGTCTCGATGCCGTGCGCGGTGAGGATAGCATCGACCTTAGTTACGTCGTTTGTCTTGAGAACCACGTAAGCGTCGTCGCCGTCTACCGACAAGCCGTACATATACTCGATATTTACGCCGCTTTCGTCGATAGCCTTGAGAAGATCCTGAAGGCTGCCTACCTTGTGGGGGATCTTGATGATGGAAACGTCGGAGAGAAGAGAAGAAAATCCGTTTTCGGCAAGCTTTTCCTTACCTGCCTCGGGACGGTCTACGATAAGGCGGAGCAGACCGAATTCGGTGGTGTCGGCAAGGCTGAGAGAGAGAATGTTGACGTCATTTTTCTTGAGAACTCCAAGCACCTCGCAAAGTCTGCCGGTTCTGTTTTCGATAAATACTGTTAACTGCTTTGCAAACATATTAAATCTCCTTTATAATTACACTAATTTACGCTTGTCTATTACGTGAACCGCCTTGCCCTCGCTTCTGACAAGGGTCTGAGGCTCGACGATCTTGATCTTGGCATTGATGCCGAGAGCCTGAGAGATAACGTGAGCGATCTTCTTGTTCAGAGCTTCAATTGCTCTTACCTCGTCGGTGTAGAAGCGAGCGTCAAGCTCCACTTGAATTTCAAGGGTGTCGAGATTGTTTACACGGTCGACGATCATCATGTAATGAGGAGTGACCTCCTCAACGCCGATAAGCGCCGCCTCGACCTGGCTGGGGAATACGTTGACGCCGCGGATGATAAGCATATCGTCAACACGTCCCTTGAAGCGGGAGATGCGCGCGCTGGTTCTGCCGCACTCGCACCTTGAGTGGTCTATGCTGGTCAGATCCTTGGTTCTGTATCGGATAAGCGGAATGCCTTCCTTGGTAAGAGTTGTGAAGGCAAGCTCGCCGGTCTCACCGTCGGCGACGGGAGTGAGGGTCGCGCTGTTGAGAACCTCGGGGTAGAAGTGATCCTCGCAGACGTGGAGACCGTTGTGGAATTCACAGTCGCAAGCCACACCGGGACCCATTACCTCGCTGAGACCGTAGATGTCGTGGGCTCTGACGTGAAGTCTCGCCTCGATCTCGTGTCTCATTTTTTCTGTCCAAGGCTCTGCGCCGCAGATAGCCGCCTTCAGCTTGATCTGATCCATAAGTCCTTCGCTTTCAAGCACCTCGGAGATGTGGAGCAGGTAAGAGGGGGTGCAGGCGATGGCGGTGGCACCGAAATCTACCATCATTGTGGTCAGCTTCTTGGAGTTGCCCACGCTCATGGGAACAACGGTGGCGCCGATCTTTTCCGCGCCCGCGTGCGCTCCGAGACCTCCCGTGAAGAGTCCGTAGCCATAGGCTACCTGAATAATATCATCCTTGCCAATGTCAGCCATGCTTAAGCATCTTGCCACGCACTCAGCCCAGATATCAAGGTCGCGGCGAGTATATCCCACGACGGTCGCCTTGCCCGTAGTTCCGCTGGACGCGTGAATTCTTACGATTTCGGAATTGGGCACCGCGAAAAGACCGAAGGGATAGTTGTCTCTGAGGTCGTCCTTGGTGGTGAAGGGAAGCTTGACAATATCCTCAATGCTCTTGATGTCTCCGGGCATAAGGTCTACAGCCTGCATCTTCTTGCGGTAGAATTCTACGTTGTGGTAAACGTAATCAACCAGCTTTACAAGTCTCGCGCTCTGAACCACGCTCATTTCATCGCGGCTCATGCATTCTTTAGTTTCATTCCAGATCATAGGGGTTTCCTCTTACGGCTTACGCGTTATAGCCCTTCTTGAAGGCTTCCTTGTTTATATCGATGGTTTTTGCGGGAACGGTCTTTTCGATCACCTCAAGCCAGCTTTCCTCGTCAAAGCCCACGTGCTTTGCGGCAAAGCCGAGAACCACGCTGTTGAGCACCTTGCTGTTGCCAAGCTCCTTGGCAATTGCCATTCCGTCGATGGAGAGCACGGTGTGATCCTTTTGGAGTCCCTCAATGATGTTCTCGGGATAGGTCTTGGCACCGATAACAACGGTCATAGGATCGATGCGGCAATCGTTGACTACGAGAACGCCGTCCTTCTTGAGAAAATGTGAGTATCTCAGCGCCTCAAGTCGCTCGAATGCGATGATAACGTCTGCCTGACCCTCCTCGACCACGGGCTCGTAAACCTTTTCGCCGAAGCGGACGAAGGTAACTACGCTACCGCCTCTCTGCGCCATGCCGTGAACCTCGCTGATCTTTACGTCAAGACCTGCCTCGAGAGCGGTCTTTCCGATTATTCTGCTTGTAAGGAGCGTACCCTGACCGCCAACTCCTACTATCATTATATTCTTTGTCATACTGGTCACCTCATTATTTCTCAACGGTTTCGATCGCGCCGAATTTGCAGTAGCTCTTGCAAAGACCGCAGCCGTTGCACATAGTCTCGTCGATCTTAACGGTGCCGTCTGCCTGCTTGGTGATAGCAGGGCAGCCGATCTTCAAGCACATACCGCATTTTTTGCACTTTTCGGGGTCTGCTACGCACTTGTTGGGGAATTTCTGACCCTTAAGAAGCACGCAGGGAGACTTGGTGATGATCACCGTCAATTCGTCGCTCTGGGTGCTTTCCTTCACGACCTTTGTCAAGCCCTCAACGTCAAACGCGTTTACCTCAATGACGTTCTTAACGCCTACCGCGTGGCAGAGCTCGACGAGATCCACAGAATTGGTCTCCTCACCCTTCAGGGTCTTGCCCGTTGCCGCGTGATCCTGATGACCGGTCATACCGGTGGTGCGGTTGTCAAGGATCATGACAGTGCCTGTTGCCTTGTTGTAGACCATGTTCATAAGCGAGTTGATTCCGGTGTGCAGGAAGGTGGAGTCACCGATGACCGCAACCCAGTTCTTGACGTAATCCTTGCCCTTTGCCTTCTCCATACCGTGAAGAGAGGAGATGCTGGCACCCATGCAAATGGTGGTGTCAACTACGCTCAAAGGAGCGACCGCGCCGAGAGTGTAGCAGCCGATGTCGCCTGCCGCGTGTATCTTCAGCTTGTTAAGCACCGAGTAAACGCTTCTGTGAGGGCATCCGGGGCAGAGAATGGGAGGACGCGCGGGAGCCTCCTGCTTCTCAAAGATTGCATCGCTCTCGCCGAGAACCGCCTTTTTCAAAAGATTTACACTGTACTCGCCCTGACGGGTGAATACCTCCTTGCCCTTTACGTTGCCGTATCCCCAAGCGCGAACCTGATCCTCGATAACCGACTCAAGCTCCTCGAAAACGTAAACGTTTTCAACCTCAGCCATAAAGTCGTCAACCAGCTTCTTGGAAATAGGATTAACAAGACCGAATTTCAGCACGCTGGCGTTGGGGAATGCCTCCTTGACGTACTGATAAGCGATGCCGCAGGTGATAAATCCAAGCTTTTTGTCGTTTATTTCAAGCTTGTTTACGGGGAAATCAGCCGCATCTGCAGCCATTCTGTTTTCCCTTGCCTCGACCGCGATGTGTCTGCCTATAGCGCTTGCAGGCATCATAACGTACTTGGGCACCTGACGGGTGTATTCCTTGTCGCTGACCTCCACTCTGTCGCAAAGCTCTACCGCGCTCTGTGAGTGAGCAAGCTTGGTGGTGGTGCGGAGAATTACGGGAGTGTCGTATTCCTCGCTGAGCTCGTAAGCATATTTTATGAAATCCTTAGCCTCTTGGCTGTCCGAGGGCTCGAGCACCGGAACGTGCGCCGCGCGGGCGATCATTCGGGTGTCCTGCTCGTTCTGGGAGCTTGCCATACCGGGGTCGTCGGCAACGATGATAACCGAGCCGCCGTTAACACCGGTGTATGCGAAGGTGTAAAGAGGGTCGCTTGCTACGTTAAGACCGACGTGCTTCATGCACGCAAGAGATCTCACGCCTGCGATAGACGCGCCGATAGCAACCTCAGCCGCTACCTTTTCGTTGGGCGCCCACTCGGTGTAGACCTCATCGTATTTTGCGAGATATTCGCTTATTTCGGTGCTGGGGGTTCCGGGATACGCGCTGGAGACCTTAACTCCCGCCTCGTATGCGCCTCTTGCGATCGCTTCGTTACCCAGCATAATAGTCTTGTTTGCCATTTTTATGTACGTCCTTTCGGGGATTATTTGATGTTTCTGAGATCCTTTACTCTCTTTGCCTTGCCCTCAAAACGCTGAAGAGTGTTGGGAGATTCGAGCATGATCTTCGCGTCAAGACCGAGCATTATCTTCAGCTTGCTCTTAAGAGTCTTGGAAATTCTTTCGAGAGTTGCAAAGGAGTCGGTGATCTGCGCCAGTTCGACCTTGACGGTAAGCTTATCAAGATAGCCCTCTCTCTCAAGCACTATCTCGTAGTGAGGACCAAGCTCCTCTACGCTGAGTATGACCTCCTCGATCTGACTGGGGAATACGTTGACTCCGCGGATCTTCAGCATATCGTCGCTTCTTCCCGAAAGGTTTTCCATACGGCAGAAGGTTCGTCCACATTTGCACTTCTCGTAGAAAAGTCTTGTGATATCCTTGGTTCTGTAACGGATAAGCGGAATTCCTTCCTTCTTGATGCAGGTGATAACAAGCTCGCCCTGCTCACCTGCGGGGAGAACCTCACCGGTCTTGGGATCGATGATCTCGGGGATGAAGAAGTCCTCGTTGATGTGCATTCCGCAGGTCTCAAGGCACTCGCCCGAAACACCGGGGCCCATCAGCTCGCTCATGCCGTAGTTGGAGGTGATCTTTATATCGTCGCCCCAGTATTTGTGCATCTCCTCGCGCATAGCGTCGGTGAGAAGCTCGCTTCCCACAAGGGCAATTTTAACCTTCAAGTCCTTAGCGGGGTCAAGTCCCATCTCTCGCGCAACCTCCGCAAGACGGAGAGCGTAGGAGGGAGTCGCCACCAGAAGCGAGGTCTCGAAGTCCTGCATGTACATTATCTGCTTTTCGGAGTTTCCGGTGGAGGAGGGAACGATAGCCGCGCCGATCTTCTCAAGACCGTAGTGAAGTCCGAGAGCACCCGTGAACATACCGTAGCCAAAGCAGATCTGCGCCACGTCCTTTTCTGTCGCTCCGCCCATGCAAGCGATTCGTGCAACACACTCGGTCCAGGTCTCAAGGTCGCCCTGCGTGTAGCCAACCACGGTAGGCTTACCGGTAGTTCCGCTGGAAGCGTGAATTCTGACAAGCTTGTCCTTGGGAACGGCGAAAAGACCGAAGGGATAGTTGTCTCTCATATCCTGCTTGGTGACGAAGGGGAGCCTTTTCAGATCGTCGAGAGATTGAATATCCTCGGGCTTTACCCCTGCCTCGTCCATCTTTTTTCTGTAGGGCTCAACGTTTGCGTAAACTCTTGCAACCGTTTCCTTTAAGCGCTCAAGCTGTATTTTTTCAATTTCTTCTCTTGGAAGCGTTTCTTCTTTAGACCAGATCATTTTCTTTTCCTTCTTTGTAGTGCGTTTTGTTTTATTTCGCCCGAAACAGGCTTTTTGACATTCCCGATCAAACCGTGAGTCAATAATAAAAATAATATAATATTATATCACAGTGATACCCCGTTGTCAATACACATTTGGCAATTTAAGACCCTTTAAGACAAAAAATCCCCCCATTTTCAGTGGGGGGATCCGGTTAATCCTGACTCTGAGTCAATTTCTTTATAAATTCGGTGATCTCGTTTCCGACATGGGTCAGCTCGTCGATAAATTCCTGCGCCGTCATTCGAAGAATTCCCGAGTGCACGGCAGAGAACTGAAGCAGACGGTCGCCCGTCACCATTCGGATGCTGTAATCGGGTCCTAAATCATGCATAACCTTTTCAATATAAGCGTCGGCGGTCTGGTCGGCTTTGGTGTAAACCACCCTGAAGCCGTCGTGCGTAAATTCCGAGCCCTCGCCGTCCTTGACGAGGTAAGCGTCGAATACAAGCAAAAGCTCTACCTTGGTGTAAGCCACGTAGCTCGAAAGAATATCCATCAGCTCCTCACGCGCCTTTTCAAGGCTGAAGGAGGCGGTCTTTTTAAGGCTTTCCCAAGAATAAATGAGATTGTAGCCGTCGATTATCACCATATTCCGCATCTGCTTTACCACCTTGGGTCGGTGCTCCTTTTTCTGCGGATCTGCAGAAATGCTTTTAGGCTCTTTATACTGACGGCGCTTGATAGGACCGAACTCGCGGAGCATTATCGCCTCCAGCTCCTCGTCGCTGATGCGGTATCTTCTCGCAAGCGACGTCACCCTCGGAATTACCGTCTCGCCACTGTCGGAAAGGGAAATGCCTGGGTCAAGATGCTTGTAGCCGTCCACCTCGCGCCAGTTGACCACAAAGCCCGCACCGCGCTCGCAGAATACCGAGTGAGGGGTATTCTCAAGGTCGCTTTCGGGGTTGTATCCGATCTCTGCCACCACCTCGTCGGTGTTGTGGCAGGGCTCGTAGCCGTCGCTGACGCAGGAGAGCCGTCCCTCGCCGCGGGTGTAGGCGATGACCTCACGGGTGTAATCGTGAAGAGTCGATACCGGTCCGCGCCCCGATATCACCGTCATGCTTTCGTCAGATGATTCAATTTCAAATTCCGCGCTCCTTGCCTGAAGGTCGGACATGGCTCTGCCCACCTGAGACGAGGGGATCTCAAGACGGAATTTGTAGTATGGCTCAAGCAGAGTGCAGCCGCCTTTCATAAGTCCGTGACGAACGGCGCGCAGGGTCGCCTCGCGGAAGTCTCCGCCCTCGGTGTGCTTCAGGTGAGCCTTTCCTGCAACCAGGGTTATCTTTGTGTCGGTGAGTATAGCTCCCGTAAGAGTGCCGCGGTGATCCTTTTCGTAAAGATTGGAGAGGATCAGCCTCTGCCAGTTAAGATCAAGTATGTTTTCGGGCAGATGAGTGTCAAAGATAAGCCCCGTGCCCTTGGGCTGAGGCTCAAGCAGAAGCTGAACCTCGGCATAGTGACGGAGCGGCTCAAAATGACCCACTCCAATGGCTTTTTTCGCTATTTTTTCCTTATATAATATCCTGCCCGTGTCAAGAGTGCAATCAATGGAAAACCTTTCCGCAATAAGCCTTTTGATAAGATCGATCTGTATCTCACCCATAAGCCGCGCCTCGATCTCTGAAAGCTCCTCGTTCCACGTGAGATGAAGGGAGGGCTCTTCCTCCTCAAGCTGCTTGAAAAGCGGGAAGCAGAGCATGGGATCGCACCCCTCGGGAAGATTTATGCGGTAGGAAAGCACGGGCTCAAGCAAGGGCCTTTCACTGTCGCTCTCAAATCCGAGTCCAAGCCCCGAATAGGTAGCGGAAAGACCTAAAACGGCGCAGATCTCGCCCGCCTCGACTCTCTCGGTCTGCTCGTGCTTTTCGCCCGAATAAAGCCTTATCTGATTGACCTTTTCGGTGTATTTTTTGCCGTCTGCAAGGTAGCTTATCTCGTCGCGCGCCGAAAGCGAGCCGCCCGTGATCTTCATATAGGTCAGCCTTGTGTTGCCCGCTCGCGCGATCTTGTATACCTTCGCGCCGAATCTTTCGGTGTCGTAGACCTTAGAAAGCGCGTATTTGTCAACGGTGTTAAGCAGATATTCAATGCCCGTCAAGCGCAATGCCGAGCCGAAAAGGCAGGGGAAGAGACGGCGCGAGGCGATAAGATCGGCAATATCTCCGTCGGATATCTCCTCGCCCGAAAGCAGACTTTCCATAAAGTCCTCGTTGACCATCGCCAGCTTTTCGTCAAGCTCGCCCCTTGTCTGCGCCTCCTGAAAGCCTACGCAAAGGGGAGAGAGCGCACTTGAAAGCTCGGTCTCGATATCCTCGGAAAGCTTGATGGATAGGTCGGTCTTGTTGACAAAAATGAAGGTAGGAATACCGTACATCTCCAAGAGATGCCAGAGCGTTCTCGTGTGATTCTGCACACCGTCGGGGGCGCTGACCACAAGGATCGCGTAGTCAAGCAGAGAGAGCACGCGCTCGGCTTCGGCGGAAAAATCCACGTGACCGGGTGTGTCGAGGAGAATGAAATCGCAATTCTTACCCGAAAAGCGAGCCTGCTTTGAAAAGATCGTAATGCCGCGCTCGCGCTCCACCGCATCGGTGTCGAGATAGGTGTTTTTGTGATCCACGCGCCCAAGCGTCCGTATTCTGCCCGAAATATACAAAAGTGCCTCGGAAAGCGTGGTCTTGCCCGCGTCAACGTGTGCCAATATTCCGATAGTCAGCTTTTTTCTCATTAAAGACCACTCCTTCCGTTAAAATAAATATCACTTAATTATATCACCAAAAGGCGATCTTTTCAATAGCTTACGGGAATTTTGTTTAAATTCAAATTATGGCTTGATACTTGCCGAAAAATGTGTTATAATTATAAAAATGCACAAAAGGAGGTGCCGAAATGAATATAGAAGAGATCATCGCATCAATGACCCTGAAGGACAAGATAGCATTCTGTACGGGAGCTGATTTCTGGAACACGAAAAAATATGAAAAATACGGCATTCCTTCTGTCAAAATGTCGGACGGACCTCACGGAGTCCGTTGTCAGGTAAAGGAATCGGATATGCTTGGCATAAACGACTCCCACCCCGCGACCTGCTTTCCCACCGCGGTAACGGCAGGTGCTACGTGGAATAAGGAGCTTTACCGCATGGAGGGAGAAGCCATCGCCAAGGAGGCGCAAGCATTGGGCGTTTCGGTGGTGCTGGGTCCCGGATGTAATATAAAAAGAAACCCCTTGGGCGGCAGAAATTTCGAGTATCTTTCCGAAGACCCTTATCTTTCGGGAAGCATGGCGGCTGAATTCATCAAGGGAGTTCAGAGCATGGGAGTCGCCGCATGCGTCAAGCATTTCGTGGCGAATAACCAAGAGGATCAAAGGCAGAGTAGCGACAGTATTCTTGACGAAAGAACCCTTAGAGAGATATATCTCCGTCCCTTTGAAATTGCCGTCAAAAGCGGAAAGCCGCAGGCGGTGATGAGCTCGTACAATAAGGTAAACGGAGTCTACGTGTCGGATAATGCCTGGCTTCTCGATCGTGTTCTGCGCGATGAATGGGGCTTTGACGGCACCGTAATAACCGACTGGGGCGGTATGAACAACCGCATAGCCGCATTCCGCGCGGGATGCGACCTGAATATGCCCGGCGGCTCGAAATATATGCACAAAGCCGTGTACAGAGCGGTCAGAAAGGGAAGACTCGGCGAAAAATATATCGACGAAAGCGTCCGCAGAATTCTCAAGCTCACCGAAAAGCTGCAAAATATCCCACCCGTCGCCTTTGACCCCGATGAGCATCACGCGCTGGCAAAAAGGATCGCCGTGGAGGGCGCGGTGCTCTTGAAAAACGAGGGAGGACTTCTCCCCTTGACAGATAGCGACGCGGTGCTGATCGGAAGTATGGCAAGAGACGTCCGTTATCAGGGAATCGGAAGCAGCCATATAAATCCCACGAAGCTTGTAAGCCTTGCCGATGCAATGCCCGAGACCGAATACCTGCCCTGCGGCAACCGAGAGGGCGAGGTAACCGAGGGCGAGATAGACGCGGCGGTGAAGGCGGCAGAGAAAAAGAGAATTGCTGTTCTTGTCATCGGTCTCCCTGAAAATTACGAATCCGAGGCGTTTGACCGAGAGCATATGAGACTCCCCGAGGGCTATAACAGGCTTGTTGAGGCGGTGGCAGAGGTGAATAAAAATACCGTCGTCCTGCTGCTTGGCGGCGGTGTTATGGAGCTGCCTTGGGCGGATAGGGTATCGGCAATACTCTATATGGGTCTTGGCGGTCAGGCGGTCGGCGAGGCGGCGGCAGAGCTGATCACGGGTAAGGCTAACCCCTCGGGCAAGCTTAGCGAAAGCTGGGCTCAAAGCTACGGTGACGTAGTCTCCTCCGACACCTTCGGGCAGAAAAATGCCGAATACCGAGAGGGAATATACGTAGGCTACCGCTATTACGATAAGTCGGGAATCGCTCCGAGATATCCCTTCGGACACGGACTTTCCTATACCTCGTTTGAGTATTCCGACCTTGAAATACGTGACCGCACCGTTACCTTCACGGTTAAAAACGTGGGTAAGGTAAAGGGAGCCGAGGTCGCGCAGATATACGTAGCCGCGCCATCAACCGACTCCTACCGAGCAGAAAAGGAGCTCTGCGGATTTGAAAAAATTGAGCTTGACGCGGGCGAGAGCAAAGCCGTCAGCATAGAGCTTGACGATAGGTGCTTCGCCTACTGGCGGAACGGCTGGCGGATGCAGAGCGGAGAGTATTCAATCCTTGTGGGCGCATCCTCAAAGGACATCCGACTTGAAGGAAAAATAGAGATCTGCGCAGAGGACACAAAGCCCGAAAAGCCTTCTGCCGCTTGGTATTCTTCGCCCAAGGGCAAACCGACCAAGGAGGATTGGGAGGCGCTTCTCGGACATAGGGTCTATTACCCCAAAAAGCAAAAAAAGCGCGATTTCACCGTCGCCTCCACCATCAGTGAAATGCGGCAAAGCTCGCTCTTTATGAAGCTCGTCGCTAAAATAGTGGAGACGGTTCTCTTTGCGAAATTCAAGTCGAAAAGCTCGACCACCTATAAAATGATGCTTGCCAGCGTTCTTGAATGCCCTATTCGCGCAATGGAAATATGCAGCGGCGGCGCCATGAACGATACCCTCGCCAAGCTGATAATTTTTATAGCAAAGATAATTTGATTTTGACTGTTGACAAATTCTTCCAAATATGCTATAATAAGAATACGATAATAAAATGTGAAAGCTCACCGATGTTGATGCGGATTTCGCTCAACCAAAACGTTATTCGCATATTAAAGCGCATAGACTCGGTGGCATACCGTATCTATGCGCCTTTTTATATATTTAGAGCCGCAATTAACTATATAGCGGCGGAAAGAGAGGTATTTTTTATGAAAAAGCAATTCGGTAAATTATTTATAATATTTGGTGTTCTTATCTGTATTTTCGCCCTTGTCGGTTGTGATCTCGTATTTGTCAATAATCCTGACACGGAGAAAAATCCCGCAGAGGAGAGCGACTCTCATGAAGAAATCAGTGATAGCGAAGAGCCCCTTGCGGACGTTTTTGAGCCGGATGAGGAATTGGTGAAGGAATTGATTGATTATTTGCAGCAACTTTGTGTGGAGTATGATATAGGAGAGACCTCTCTTTCTATAAAAACCGATGAAATTAAGAAGGGTGCTCAGCCCTTGCAAGTGAAATTTGATCCTGACAAGTATTATTATGTTTGTGCATATCATTCGCCCGAGTGCCCAGAGGAAGATTTTCTATATTGCCATGCCGATAAATACACTTGGGTAGGCTTTAGTAATGAAAAAAATATCGCTGAATATTATAACGGCGTAAAGCTTTGGGCAGCTTTTCAGATAAATAAAACCAGTCTCTGTATTGATCTTTTGCCGGGTGATAGAAATGTTCCCAAGATAGAGCATTTTCAAGGATATACCCCTGTTTTTGAAAACGGAGTAAATACGACGACAAGATTAGAGTATAAAGATACTTTCATATACTTGAATTCTTCGGATTCCGATGTAGTGTATATGTGCTCAAATCACATTCTTCATGATTTTGTATCTATACCTTATATAGAGCTTGACGGCAAGTGTTATATTACTCAGCATTTATATACGGATGCGCCTTATGATGGATATGAACGAAGAATAAAATGGGAGTTCGGAGATTATTATGACATATTGACCGAGATTATGATAACCGATAAATACAGTGTCGTCAACAAATCCGGTAGAATTTTGTATTACGGTTTGTTTGAAATTAATGAATTTGTGGACAAGGTTTTAAAATAACTCATAAACAAAAACTCCTCGCTCGTTGAGCGAGGAGTTTTTGTTGAGACAAATTATTTCTTGAGTGCGGAAATAAGACCGATTACACCGTTGATCGCAAGGAAGATACCTGCGATCATAAGAACGAGGTGGAGACCGTTACCGAATGCAAGAATAATACCGCCGACGATCGTGAGGATAGCAAAAACGATAGTAAGCACGCTCTTGCGCTTCTTCATAAGAGCCTGAACGAGAGTGATGATACCCTTGACCGCAATAAGTATACCAAGGACGAGAACTACAATGTCAAGCAGGAAATATCCGAGCGCGAGTATCGCTATGCCTATGATAAGGCTGATCGCGCCGCCAAACCAATTCTTCTTGATCAGCTCAAGGATTCCGAATATCAGGAAGAAAGCTCCTGCGATGTAAATAGCCCACTGAAGAGCATTACCGGGGAATGCCGCAAGAATAACGCCGATCACGATATAGAGTATCGCCGTGAAAAGATTTGTGTAGGATTTTTTCTTTGCCATAATGATTATCCCTTAACCTTTCTTAAGATTTCAATAATATTATAGCATTCTCCCTGAAACGTGTCAATAAAAAATATCGGATTTCGACGAAAAAAATTCAAAAAACATAATTTTCACAAATTTCGAAAAAGCCTTGAAACAAAGGTGAAAATTTGATATAATGTATTAGTAACGAATCATTTTAACTGTATGGAGGACGAATTTATGATCAAAATTGCAGTTATCGTTCTTGCCGCAGTGGGTATTCTTTTCAAGGTCGCGCTGGGTATCGTAAAATACCGCTCGGCAAACAATCCCACTCCCGAAAACCTCAAGGACGTATACGACGAAGAGACCTACGAGAGATGGAAAAGATACAGCGCGGAGCATTGCCGCCTTGATATAATTTCCACCTGGATCTCCTGCGGTATCACCGTCATTTTGCTTGCTACAAATGCTTATTCCGCATTCGCATCGCTTTTCGGAGGACACTACCTCTTGCAGATCCTTGCGGTCGTTCTGATCGAGATCATCGTTGACCTTGTGGTCGGAACAGTTGAGAGCTATATCTCCACTATGGTCATCGAGCAGAAATACGGCTTCAACCGCTCCAGCATGAAGACCTTTATCTTTGACAGAGCCCGCTCGCTGATTCTCGGCTTCGCGCTCTCCTACTTCCTCGCGGCAATTATCGCGTCCCTGCACATGTGGCTTGGTGTCTGGATGATCGCGGTCTTCGCGGCTGTATTTTTCCTTATTACGCTTTTCACGACCTTCCTTTACCCCTTGTTCAGCCGTATTGGAAACAAATTTACTCCTCTTGAGGACGGGGAACTGAAGGAAAGACTTTTGGCGCTGCTCAATAAGCACGGCTACAAGGTCAAGGCTATCGAGGTAATGGACGCTTCCCGCCGTACCACCAAGGTGAATGCCTATTTCACCGGCTTTGGCAAAATGAAGACCATCGTGCTCTACGATAACCTGCTCACCTCAATGACCGAGGACGAGATCTGCGCTATTTTCGCCCACGAATTAGGTCACGGACTCCATAAGGACGTGCTGAAATCCCAGCTGCTCAATATCGTTTATATGCTCCTGATCGGCGCTATGGCGTTCGGTGTGCTCAGCGTTCCCGCGCTTTATTCCGAGTTCGGCTTTGGCGAGATAAACTACGGCTTTACATATATTCTTCTCGGAATCGGACTCAGCGTGCTCCAGCCCCTTACCGGTCTTGCCATCAATGCCTTCAGCCGTTCTCACGAGTACCGTGCCGACCGTCAGGCGGTTGCCGAGGGCTACGGTGTTGCGATGATATCTGCCTTCAAGAAGCTTGCGAAGGACAACTTCTCACACCTTTCTCCCTCCAAGATCAACGTGGTGCTTGAATATAGCCATCCGCCCCTTGACCGTCGAGTCGAGGAGGTCGAAAAGGCTATGGCAGAGCTGAACTCAGCAGGAAAATAAATATGAAAAAGCTATTGATAACAGGCTTCGAGCCCTTTGGCGGTGAAGAAATAAACCCCTCCCTTGAGGCGGTTTTGCGCCTGCCCGACGAAATAGGCGATTATAAGCTTGAAAAGCTCACCGTACCCGTGGTTTTCGGGGAGGGAGCGGAAAAAATACTGAGAGCGGCAAAGTATATCTGCCCCGATTGCGTGCTTTGCATCGGTCAGGCAGGGGGAAGAGATGCGATCACCCCCGAAATGGTGGGAATAAATCTGCGCCACGGCTCGATTCCCGATAATAAGGGCAATCAGCCTCTCGATGAGCCGATAATTATTGGCGGCGAAAACGCTTATTTCACAACCTTTCCTGCCCGTAAGATCGCCGAGGCAATAAGCGCCGCAGGACTGCCCTCGCGCGTCTCCTATACCGCAGGCGCGTACGTCTGCAACGACGTTATCTATTCCTTGCTTGCCCATTTTTCGGGAAGCGACACCCCCGTGGGATTTATCCACATACCCTATTGCACCGAGCAAAAAAAAGAGCCCTCAATGTCCCTCGACGATATAGTCAAAGGCTTGACGGTGGCTATTGAAAATCTTTGAAAATGAAAGAGAAAAAAATGAAAAAATTTATACCTTTACTTTTATCAACCCTATTTTTTACCGGCTGTGTAGCCGCACCGAGCGGAGAGAACAGCTACCGTCAGATATCCATGGACGAAGCCGTGGCTATCATGGAGAAGAAGAGCGGATATATAATTCTTGACGTCCGCCGCCCCGATGAATTTGCCGAGGGACGTATCCCGAAGGCTATCAACGTACCCCTCGAGACTATCGGAAGCGATGAGATACCCGAGCTGCCGAATAAGGATCAGCTCATTTTGGTATATTGCCGTAGCGGCCGCCGCAGTAAGGAAGCGGCAGAGAAGCTTGTTGCGCTCGGATACACCAATATCGTCGAATTCGGCGGTATCCTCGATTGGAAGGGCGAAATTGAAAAATAAAAAAATGCCGATGAGAATTTTTTAGCTCTCATCGGCATTTTTTACTGTATTCCGTAACCGCCCGATACAGGGTCCTTGAATATGCCGATCTCGGGTGTCAGAAAGGTAAATACAACGAATAAAACGGCTATCACACAGAGCACGGCAACGGCTATCTTTGGGGAATAACAAGAGAAATTCTTGTTATTGAACCACCGGAATTCATAAAGATAGACCGCCGCGGCAGAAATAAAGAAAATAGCAATATTTATCCAGTCGGGAGAGTGACCTATCACACCGTTGTAGGTGTAAAAGATTATCGGGATCAGCGAAAGACCGAGCAAAATTCCGCGAAGCTTTATATTCCAAAAATCCTTGCGGTCACGGAAGAAAAAGCTCTGCACAACGGCAAAAATCAGCATCGGGAAAAAGAGCAGCTTCATATGCTCCCACGTGGATTCATTGACACCCGAAATGGGAGCTACAAGCTTCGATCCGCCTGTCCAATCATATAAAAAATGCAACAGAGTGCCTCCAAGCGACGTTACCGCAAAGCCCATAAGCTGCCAAAGTCCAATCGATCTTTTCATAATTCACCTCGTTTTTTATTTAAATAAATTGTATTCAGAATTGTTGCGGAATATACGAAAAAGAAAAAATAACACTCTGAATCCCCCAAAAACAATAAATACCGCGCTGAAAATCTTATCGATTTTACAATAAAGTTTTATGGATTTGCCATTGACAATACAGATAAAAAGTGATAGAATGTATTTTGATATAAAATATTCTTACTTTTATATGTAATTTTTTATAGAACATAGAGAAAGGAATTAACACATGGCAACCGTTGTTATCATGCCCCGTCAGGGACAAAGCGTTGAAAGCTGTATAATCACAGTTTTTAATAAAAAGGTAGGAGATACCGTCGAAAAGGGAGAAACTCTTTTCTCCTACGAGACCGATAAGTCATCCTTCGACGAGCCTGCTCCCGAGGCAGGAAAGATCCTTGCGATTTTCAGAGAAGAGGGCGACGACGTTCCCTGTCTTGAAAACGTTCTTGTTATAGGAAATGACGGCGAGGATATCTCCGCATTCGCTCCCAAGTCCGCTGAAGCAGCTCCCACGGAGGCAGAGGCACCCGCAGCACAGGCTCAGACTGCCGCTCCCGAGGTGGAAGCTCCCGTATCTACCGCCGTTGCGGCAAGAGGCATGTCGATCTCTCCCAGAGCAAGAATGCTGGCAGAGAAGACCCACGCAGATCTTCTCAAGGCGATCCCCACAGGTCCTAACGGCAGAATTATCGAGCGCGACGTTCAAAGGCTTCTCGACCTCGGTCTTACCGTTTCCCCCGCCGCTCGCGAGGGATACGAGACTCCCGTAGACGGAACCGGCATCGGTGGCAAGGTGGTTCTCGGCGATCTTAACGCTCCCGTAGCACCCGTGACAGCCGCCGCACCCGTAGCCGCTCCCGAGGCAGAATATGAGGACGTTAAGATCCCCAACATCCGCAAGATCATCGCAAAGCAGATGTGCGCGTCTCTCAGCACAATGGCTCAGCTCACCTTTAATTCCAGCTTTGACGCAAGCAAGATGATCGCTCTCCGCGCATCCCTCAAGGCGAGCGGCGAGAAGATGGGACTTGCAAATATTACTTATAACGATATGATTTTGTTTGCCGTATCCCGTGTGCTGGCGAACCACAAGAGCTTCAACGCTCATTATCTTGGCGAGGACACCATGCGCTTCTTCAAGACCGTTAACCTCGGCATCGCGGTTGATACCGAAAGAGGACTTATGGTTCCCACCGTATTCGGCGCGGATAAGATGTCTCTCAACGAGATTGCCAAGAGCGCAAAGAGCGTTATCGGCGACGCGCAGAGCGGCAAGATCAATCCCGACCTTCTCAAGGGCGCGACCTTCACCGTCTCCAACCTCGGCTCTTTGGGAATCGAATCCTTTACTCCTATCGTCAATCCTCCCCAGACCGCGATCCTCGGTGTCGACTGCATAACCAAGAGGATAAAGGAGGTCAACGGCGAGGACGTAACCTATCCCGCAATGGGTCTCTCGCTGACTGTTGACCACAGAGCCATCGACGGCGCAGATGCGGCTCGTTTCCTCAAGGATATGGGCAACGCGCTTGAAAACATCGACCTTCTTCTGATGAAATAAGGAGGATAGATTATGTACGATCTTATAATTTTAGGCGGCGGCCCCGCAGGCTATAATGCGGCAGAGCGCGCAGGACACGCAGGTCTCAAAACCCTCGTTATCGAGGAAAGAGCACTTGGCGGTGTATGCCTCAACGAGGGCTGTATCCCCACAAAAACCCTTCTGTATTCGGCAAAGATCTACGATTACGCAAAGCACGGTGCCGATTACGGAGTTACCTTCTCGTCGGCATCTATCGACCACGCTTTCGTCGTGGAGCGCAAGAACAAGGTTGTAAAGCAGCTTGTTTCGGGCGTTGGCGCAAAAATGAAAAAGAGCGGTGTCGAGGTAGTCAAGGCTACCGCAACCATCAAGGAGCGCAATTCCGAGGGCTTCGTGATCGAGGCCGAGGGCAAGGAATACGTCGGAAAGCAGATACTTATCGCAACAGGCTCTTCTCCCGCCCTTCCTCCCATCGACGGTCTTGCAGACTCTCTCAAGTCGGGCTTCGCACTGACTAATAGGGAAGTGCTCGACCTCAAGGAGCTCCCCAAGACCATCGTTATCGTCGGAGGCGGCGTTATCGGTCTTGAAATGGCATCCTACTTCAATTCCGTAGGCTCTGAGGTCTACGTGGTTGAAATGATGAATAATATCGCAGGTCCCGTTGACCGCGAGATATCCACCCTCCTTCAGAAGGAATATGCCGCTCGCGGAGTAAAGTTTATTCTCGGCGCGCGCGTGACCTCCATCAAGGATAAGGCGGTCACCTTTGAGAAGGACGGCAAGACCGAGTCGATTTCTTGCGACTACGCGCTGGTTTCCATCGGTCGCCGCGCAAGGACCGCAGGACTTGGCTGTGAGAATATCGGTCTTAAAATAGAGAGAGGTGCTGTAGTTACCGACGAGTACTGCAAGACAAACGTTCCCGGCGTATTTGCGGCAGGTGACGTCAACGGCAAGAGCATGCTGGCGCACACCGCGTACCGCGAGGGCGAGGTCTGCATCAATAATATTCTCGGTAAGCGCGACCGCGTAAACTATAACGCGATCCCCTCGGTCATCTATACCAACCCCGAGGTGGCAAGCGTAGGCGAGACCACCGAAAGCGCAAAGGAGAAGGGACTTGACGTTGAGATCCAGACCGTAACGCTTAAATATAGCGGACGCTATATCGCGGAGAACGAGCACGGCAACGGCATTCTCAAGTTTCTCATCGACAAAAAGCACCGCAATATCGTCGGTCTCCATATGATCGGCTCGTATGCCTCGGAGATCATTTACGGCGCGGCTATGATGGTCGAGACCGAAATGCGCGTCACCGATATTCAGAAGCTCGTCTTCCCGCACCCCACGGTATGTGAGGTAGTTCGTGAAGCAATGTTTATGTAATATAAAACTTTTCAAAGGAGAATATAAATCATGCCTAAGAGTCAATACGTAGATCCCGGTAAAGCATTTGATGCCGGCTACATTCATTTTGATGACATTCCCGTATGTCAGTATAACAAGACCCTCGCAGAGGAGCTTACCGTCTATTCCAAAGAGGATATGATGAGAATTTACCGCGATATGGCTATCATCCGCGAGTTCGAGACCATGCTCAACGAGGTTAAGGTCAAGAGCGAGTATAACGGTGTTAAGTACAACAACCCCGGCCCCGCGCACCTTTCCATCGGTCAGGAGGCAAGTGCCGTCGGTGAAGCATATTGCCTTGATATCAATGACTTTTCCTTTGGCTCTCACCGTTCTCACGGAGAAATTCTGGCAAAGGGACTTTCCTCTATCCATAAGCTTGACGACGACGAGCTTTACGCTATAATGAAGGAATTCCTCGACGGAAGCGTTCTTTCCGTTGTCGAGAAGCATATGAACGCAGGCGGCAACGTCAAGGAGCTTGCTATCAACTTCCTGCTCTACGGCGCGCTGGCAGAGATCTTCGCGCGTAAGACCGGATTTAACCGCGGTCTCGGCGGCTCTATGCACGCGTTCTTCATTCCTTTCGGACTTATGCCCAATAATGCGATCGTAGGCGCATCCGCGCCCATCGCTCTCGGTGCGGCTCTCTATAAGAGATCCAACCATAAGCCCGGTATCGTTATCTCCAACTGCGGAGACGGCGCAACCGGACGCGGCCCCGTTCTCGAGGCTCTTAACTTCGCTTCCATGGATCAGATCACCAAGCTCTGGGGTATGGACGGCAAGTTCAGCGACGGCGGTATGCCCATACTCTTCAACGTATTCAACAACCACTACGGCATGGGCGGTCAGACCCGTGGCGAGACCATGGGCTTTGATATGGCGGCCCGTCTCGGCGCAGGCTTCAACCCCAGCCAGATGCACGCGGAGAGAGTAAACGGTTACGATCCTCTCGCAGTTATCGACGCCGTAAGCCGCAAGAAGGCTCTTCTGCTTGAGGGCAAGGGCCCCGCGCTTCTCGACGTTGTTACCTACCGTGTTTCGGGTCACTCTCCCTCCGACTCGTCTACCTACCGTACTCAGGAGGAGATCGATGCTTGGAAGGCAGCAGATCCTATTCTCGCGTTCAAGACCAAGCTGGTTCTCGGCGGCGTGGCAAAGACCGAGGAGTTCGACGCTATGCACGAGCAGATCACCGCGCGTATGACCGAGATCATGAAGCTGGCTATCAACGATGAGATCTCGCCCAGAATGGACCTTAACAAGGAGCCCGATGCGATCTCGTCCATTATGTTTTCTAACGAAAAGAAGGTAAGCATGGATCCCTCCCGCGAGGCAGAAATGCTTCTTCCCAAGGAGGAGTGCCCCAGAGTCAAGGAGATCAAGGGCAAGACCCGTACCGCAAAGGACAAGGACGGCAAGCCGGTTTCCAAGATGAAGATGTTCAACGTTGCCGATGCGCTCTTCGAGCCGATCATCGACAAGTTCTACGACGATGCTACCCTTATCGCATACGGTGAAGACAACCGTGACTGGGGAGGAGCATTCGGCGTTTATAAGAAGATGACCGAGGCGGTTCCTTATCACCGCTTCTTCAACTCTCCCATTTCCGAGTCTGCCATCGTTGGCAGTGCGGTAGGCTACGCTATGTGCGGCGGTCGTGCTATCGTTGAGCTTATGTATGCCGACTTTATCGGATGCGCAGGAGACGAAATATTCAACCAGATGGCGAAGTGGCAGGCAATGAGCGCAGGTATCCTCAAGATGCCTATCACCCTCCGCGTATCGGTTGGTTCAAAGTATGGCGCTCAGCACTCTCAGGACTGGACCGCGCTCTGCGCACACATTCCCGGTCTTAAGGTAGTGTTCCCCGCAACCCCTGCCGATGCAAAGGGTCTTATGACAAGCGCGCTTGACGGAACCGACCCCGTCGTATTCTTTGAGTCTCAGAGAGTATACGGCTTTGGCGAGGAGTTCCTTGAGGGCGGTGTTCCCGAAGGACATTATGAAGTTCCTATGGGCGAGCCCGATATCAAGAGAGAGGGTAAGGACGTTACCATTCTTACTATCGGTGCGGTGCTTTACAGAGCTCTCGAGGCGGCAAAGATACTGGAAGAGAAGTACGGTGTGTCTGCGGAGATCATCGACGCGCGCTCTATCGTGCCCTTCAATTACGAAAAGGTCGTCGCTTCTGTCAAGAAGACCGGTAAGATCATCCTCGTTGGTGACGCTTGCGAGAGAAACAGCGTAATGAGAGATATGGCATCCAACATTACCGAAATGTGCTTCGATTACCTCGACGGCCCTGCCGTAGTAGTCGGATCGCGTAACTGGATCACCCCTGCATTCGAGCTTGAAAAGAGCTTCTTCCCTCAGGCTGACTGGATCATCGACGCTCTCCACGAAAAGATCATGCCCCTTCCCGGACACGTTCCCACCAACAATTTTACCGATCTTGAAAAGATCGAGAGAGCAAAGAAGGGTCTTTGATTTTGAATAAAAATACATCGGGTGACATCACCCGATGTATTTATATACACAATTTATAAGGTTAAAATGAAGTTTATTATGCTTAAAACCACCGATCCGTATTATAATTTGGCGGTGGAGGAATATTTGTTTTTGCATTCCGAGGACGATATTTTTATGCTCTGGCAGAATGAAAAAACCGTAGTCATCGGCAAAAATCAGAATGCCTATGCCGAGCTTGACGTGGATTATGCCCGACGGCAGGGGATCAGCATCGCCAGACGAATCACGGGCGGCGGCGCGGTCTATCACGATATGGGCAACCTGAATTATACCTATATTTCCACTAAAAAGGAGCAAAACGGTATCGATTTTGCCTTCTTTTGCGCGCCTGTTATTGATTTTCTTCGCTCGATGGGTGTGGATGCGGCTCTTTCGGGTCGCAACGATATTCTTGTGAACGGAAGGAAGATCTCGGGCAATGCTCAGTATAGCGCAAACGGAAGAGTGTTGCATCACGGTACTCTGCTTTATGACAGCGATACGTCGGTGTTGTCAAGCGTGCTCCGCGCCGATGAGGAAAAGCTGAAGGCAAAGGCGATCCGCTCGGTCTCGTCCCGCGTAATGAACCTTTCGGAGATCTTACCTCTTGAAGGCGGTGTGGGAGAGCTTGCCGAGAAAATTATGGCGAGTCTTATGGAAAAATTCGGTGGGGAACTGACAGAAGCGCCCCAAAACGGTGAAATAGACGCGCTGACTCTAAGAAACGGCAGCGACGATTGGATATTTCCCAAGCGCGCCTTTCTTTCTCAGTATACCGTTACTAACAAAAAGCGCTACCCATTCGGCAGTGTTGAAATAACCCTCCAAATGTCGGGTGAGATAATCGAAAACGTCCGTATCAGCGGAGACTTTTTCGGAAATGAGCCGATAGACCGTTTAAAAGAGCTGATCTCGGGTGTCAGACACTCCGAGGTGAAGAGTCGACTTGAAGGTGTCGAGGTTGGTAGATATATCTCGGGCATGACAGATATTGAGTTTACTCGTCTTGTGAGCGATGCATTGTCAGATTCAACCCACGAGATATGAGAGTATACCGCATAAAGGCAAAGGATAAAATTTACAAATATATTGAAAAAAACGTATTGAAAAAAATATGATATTATGATATAATAAATCGTTTAAAACAGATTAAAAGCATTATCACAAAAAGGAGAGAAAAATATGGCAGTTAAACACGATCTTAGCGCTGTACATGAAATCTTGAAGCGTCACGGCTACAAGCAGGTCGATATTATAGCGATCCTGCAGGAGATACAGGAGGTATATCACTATCTTCCGAGGGAGGTTTTTCCCGTACTTGCCGATAACCTTAAAATGGGCGAGGCTCAGATATACAGTATAGCTACCTTTTATGAGAATTTTTCTCTTGGGCCCAAGGGTAAATACGTTATTAAGGTTTGCGACGGAACCGCTTGTCACGTAAGAAAGTCGATCCCGATCCTCGAAAAGCTGAGAGAAGAGCTTGGTCTTGCAGACGGTAAAAAAACCACCGATGACGGAAATTTCACCGTTGAAACGGTGTCTTGTCTCGGAGCATGCGGTCTTGCTCCCGTTATAACCGTGAACGACGTTGTACATCCCGCAATGACCCCCGAAAAGGTGGTCGAGCTTTTGAATAAGCTTAAGGAGGAGCTCTGATATGCTGAAGAACAGACAGGAACTTATAGAATACAGAGGCTTGGCGGAAAAGGACTATGCCGCGCAGCAGAAGAAGATAATCGTTTGTGCCGGAACCGGATGCGTAGCGGGCGGTTCGCTTAATATTTTCGATGAGCTTAAAAGGATCATAGAGGAGAAGGGACTTCCCGTCGAGATAGGTCTTATGGAGGACCCCCACAGTCCCGGAATCGGACTTAAAAAGAGCGGCTGCCACGGCTTCTGCGAAATGGGTCCCCTTGTGCGCATCGAGCCTCAGGGCTGGCTCTATACCAAGGTGAAGGCTGAGGATTGCCTTGAGATAATCGAGGAAACTATCGAAAAGGGCGAGTGCGTTGACCGCCTTGTTTATAAGAAAAACGGCGAGATATACCGCGAGCAGTCCGAGATACCCTTTTACCGTCAGCAGACCCGTATGGTGCTTGAGCATTGCGGTAAGATAGACGCAGATTCTATTCGTGAATATATCGCTATCGGCGGCTACAGTGCTTTTGAAAAGGCACTCTTTGATATGAATGCCGATGAGATAGTAAGCGAGATAAGCGAGTCGGGACTTCGCGGCAGAGGAGGCGGAGGCTTCCCTGCGGGTAAAAAGTGGGAGCAGGTCAAGAGACAGAAGGAAACTCCCAAATACGTCGTTTGTAACGGTGACGAGGGCGACCCCGGTGCATTTATGGACCGTTCCATTATGGAGGGCGACCCCCACAGAATGCTTGAGGGCATGATGATCGCAGGTCTTGCCTGCGGCGCGAATATGGGATATATCTACGTTCGTGCAGAGTATCCTCTTGCGGTCAAGAGACTCAGAAACGCGATCTCTCAGGCTGAGGAGCTTGGTCTTCTCGGTGATAACATTCTCGGAACCGATTTCTCATTCCGTTTCCAAATAAACTGCGGCGCGGGTGCGTTCGTTTGCGGAGAGGGCTCGGCACTTACCGCATCCATCGAGGGTAAGCGCGGATTCCCCCGTGTAAAGCCCCCCAGAACCGTTGAGCAGGGACTTTTCGATAAGCCCACCTGTCTCAATAACGTTGAGACCTTTGCAAACGTAGCCTCTATTATTGTTAACGGATCCGGATGGTTCCGTGAGGCAGGTACAGAGAAGAGCCCCGGAACAAAGGCTTTTGCGCTTACCGGTAACATTAATAACACCGGTCTTATCGAGGTTCCTATGGGAACAACTCTGCGCGAGATCATATTTGATATCGGCGGAGGCATGAGAGGAGACGGTGAATTCAAGGCGGTGCAGATAGGCGGTCCTTCGGGCGCGTGTCTGACTAAGGAGCATCTTGATCTTCCTCTCGACTTCGACACCTTGAAGAAGGTTGGCGCTATGATCGGCTCGGGCGGTCTCGTTGTAATGGACTCCAACAGCTGTATGGTCGAGGTGGCTCGCTTCTTCATGAACTTTACTCAGAACGAGTCCTGCGGTAAGTGTGTTCCTTGCCGCGAGGGAACTAAGAGAATGCTTGAGATCCTTGAGAGGATCGTTGCAGGTGAGGGTCAGGACGGAGACATTGAGCTCCTTCTCGAGCTTGCAGATACTATATCCGCAACCGCACTCTGCGGTCTCGGAAAGTCGGCCTCCTCTCCCGTTGTAAGTACCATCAAGAATTTCCGCGAGGAATATGAGGCGCACATTTATGAAAAGCGTTGCCCTGCGGGTGCTTGCCAGAAGCTGAAGCGCATCTATATCGAGCGCGAAGAGTGTATCGGATGTGGCGCTTGCGCCAAGAAGTGCCCCGTTGGTGCTATTGAGCGTACCGACTATATCGCCCCCGGTAAGAAGCTTGCCGCTTTCGCCATTGACCCCAATAAGTGTGTCAAGTGCGGAGCTTGTGTAGCTACCTGCCGTTTCAAGGCTATAAAGGAGAACTGACGTGATGCCGTCACATTGACGGTAAGATAAGCATTTCACGTCCTCATAAACAACGTATAGTGCCGCGCAAGCGGCGAATGGAGATAAAATGAGTAATAAAAAATATATGACAATTGACGGCATTCCCGTTGAGATCGAAAACGAAAAAAATATACTTGAGCTTTGCCGCAAGATAGGCATCAAGATGCCCACCTTCTGCTACCATTCCGAGCTTTCGGTTTACGGAGCTTGCCGTATGTGTATGGTAGAGAATGAGTGGGGAGGACTTGACGCGGCTTGCTCTACGCCCCCCAAGGCAGGTATGTCGGTAAAGACCAACACCGAGAGACTTCGCCGCTACCGCAAGAATATTCTTGAGCTTTTGCTTGCAAACCATTGCCGCGACTGTACCGTTTGCGAGAACAATAACAAGTGCAAGCTTCAGGATCTTGCCATGAGATTCAATATCGAGGGTGTCCGTTTCCCCAACCGCGCAAAGTCCACTAAGGGCGAGGATAATTCCTCCGTTTGTATCACCCGTGATGCGGGCAAGTGCATTCTTTGCGGCGACTGTGTAAGAGTTTGTAACGAGATCCAGAAGGTTGGTGCTATCGATTTTGCGCACCGTGGATCGAAAATGACTATAAGCACTGCATTCGGCATGCCTCTTGCGGAATCCCCCTGCGTTGGCTGCGGTCAGTGTGCGGCGGTATGTCCTACGGGCGCTATCGTAGTCAAGAATGACGTTGCAAAGGTCTGGAAGGCGATCGATAATCCCGACGTAAAGACCACCGTTCAGATCGCCCCTGCGGTCAGAGTTGCTATCGGCAAGGAGCTTGATATTCCCGAGGGTGAGAACGTATTCGGTAAGATCGTTGCGGCTCTTCGAAGAATGGGCTTTGATGAGATCTACGACACAACTCTCGGCGCAGACCTTACGGTAATTGAGGAGACTAACGAGTTCCTTTCGCGCCTTGAAAAGAATGAAAAGCTTCCCCTTATTACGTCCTGCTGCCCCGGTTGGGTTCAGTTCTGTGAGAAGAAGTTCCCCGAATTCCTTCCTAACGTATCCTCCTGCAAGTCTCCTATGGAGATGATGGCGGCGATACTCAAGGATCAGCACAAGGATAGCGAGAAGAAGATGTTCCACGTTGCTATAATGCCTTGTACCGCAAAGAAATTTGAGGCGGCAAGAGAGGAATTCAGACAGGAGTGCGGACCCGACGTTGACGCGGTCATTACCACTCAGGAGCTTATCCTTATGATCAAGGAAGCGGGTATTATGTTCAATATGCTTCAGCCCGAGGCGGTTGATATGCCCCTATCCATTACCTCCGGCGCAGGCGTTATCTTCGGCGTTACCGGCGGTGTTACCGAGGCGGTCCTCAGACGCGTATCCGAGAACAAGAGCAGAGTGGCGCTTCTCAGCGTAGCTAATTCCGGTCAGAGAGGCAGCGAGGGAATCAAGGAGTTCACCGTTCCCGCAGGAGAAGCTGAGCTTAAGATCGCAGTTGTAAGCGGTCTTGGAAACGCTGATGCTATCCTTAACAGAGTAAAGGCGGGCGAGCATTTCGACTTTATCGAGATCATGGCTTGTCCCGGCGGCTGTGTAAACGGCGGCGGTCAGCCCTACGGCGGCAGAGAAGCTATGGCGGCAAGAACGACAGGTCTCTATCAGGTAGACCTGCTCAGAAGCATCCGCAGAAGCGAAGAGAATCCCATCATTGATTCGGTATACGAAAATATCATCAAGGGAAGAGAGCACGAGCTTCTTCACGTCGATTACAAGAAAAAGAATTAATTCATAGCCCAATCAGGGCCTATATGGGCATGGCGCGAGCTGTGCCCATTATTCAGGAGATAAAATGCGAAAATTTGACACAAAAGTACAACATTTGAAATATAAAGTATTGCGAGAGGTGGCTCGCCTTGCATGGAATGACACGCTTCTTGAAAATATTATGGACATTCCCCATAAGCTTGCACCCGGAAAGCAACCCACTATGCGCTGCTGCGTGTATAAGGAAAGAGCTATACTTGGTGAGAGAGTCAAGCTTGCTATGGGCGGAGATAAGAGTAATCCCAACGTCATCGAGGTCATAGATATAGCTTGTGACGAGTGTCCCGTGGGTGGCTTTGAGGTAACTAATGCCTGCCGCGGATGCCTTGCGCACCGTTGCGAGGACGTTTGCAAATTCGGTGCTCTATCCTTTGACAGTAACCACGTGGCGCATATAGACAAGTCTAAATGCCGCGAGTGCGGAGCATGCGCAAAGGTCTGCCCGTATACGGCAATAGTAAGCCGCAAGCGTCCCTGCCAGAATGCCTGCAAGGTCAAGGCTATCTCGATGAACGAGGATAAATCGGCGACTATCGATAATTCCAAGTGCATCCGTTGCGGCTCCTGCGTGTATCAGTGTCCCTTCGGAGCTATATCCGACAAATCCTACATAGTGGAGGCTATTAACCTTCTTAAGGGCAGTAAGGCATACTCCGACGAGAGTGACTACAGCGTTTACGCTATTGTCGCACCCTCGATCGCCAGCCAATTTTCGTATGCCAAGCTTGGTCAGATAATAACCGGACTTAAAGTGCTGGGCTTCCACGACGTTGTCGAGGCGGCACTGGGTGCGGATATGGTCGCCCTGGAAGAAGCAAAGGAACTTTCCGAAAAAGGCTTGCTTACAAGCTCCTGCTGTCCCGCCTTCGTTCAGTATATCAAGTCGGCATTCCCGAATCTTATAGATCACATTTCCCATAATATGTCGCCTATGGCGGTGCTTGCCAAGTACATCAAGGAGACAACTCCCGGGGCAAAGGTGATCTTCATAGGCCCCTGTACCGCTAAAAAGGCGGAGATGCGGCTTGAGAGCGTGAGACCCTACGTTGATACCGTAATCACCTTTGAGGAGCTTCAGGCGCTTTTTGACAGCCGTGACATAGAGCTGGCGGCTCTTGAGGAAAGCAAGCTTGATAATGCCTCCTATTTCGGACGTATCTTTGCGAGAAGCGGAGGACTTACCGATGCCGCGGCGCAGGCTATGAAGGAGCAGAATATCGACTTTGAGATAAAGCCCGTGGTCTGCGACGGAATCGAGGCCTGCCGTATGGCGCTTCTCAAGCTTTCCAAGGGCGCTCTTGACGGCAATTTCATCGAGGGAATGGCGTGTGTCGGCGGTTGTATCGGCGGCGCGGGATGCCTCACCCACGGCGAAAAGAATAAATCCGAGGTTGATAAATACGGCAGGGAAGCACTGGGCAAAACTATCAGTGATTCGTTGTCTTTGCTGAAATAAAAAATAATGACTTGCGGCAAAACGCCGCAAGTCATTTTAAATCAAAAAACGAGGTCGCAAATTGCGACCTCATTTTTTATTGAATGTATTTGATTACTTGTTAAGAGCCTCGTCGATAGCCTTAGCAGCGGTCTTACCTGCGCCCATTGCGGAGATAACGGTAGCCGCACCGGTAACAACGTCACCACCTGCGTAAACGTTTGCACGAGAGGAAAGTCCGTCCTCGTTTACGATGATACCGCCGTGGTCGTTGACCTCAAGTCCTGCAGTGGTGGACTTGATAAGGGGGTTAGGAGAGGTACCGATGGAGATAACAACGGTGTCAACCTCGATCTCGAACTCGCTGTCGGGAATAACAACGGGACGACGTCTGCCCTTTGCGTCGGGCTCGCCAAGCTCCATCTTTACGCACTTAAGACCCGTAACGAAACCGTTCTTGGGGTCTCTGGGATCCTCAGGATTGTTATAACCAACAACCTCGGTAGGATTGCAAAGAAGGCGGAACTCGATTCCTTCCTCCTCAGCATGCTCAACCTCTTCCTTACGTGCGGGAAGCTCCTCCATGGAACGGCGGTAAACGATGTAAACCTTTTCAGCGCCGAGACGGAGAGCAGTTCTTGCAGCGTCCATAGCAACGTTACCGCCGCCGACGATAGCAACCTTACCGCCCTTCATAATGGGGGTGTCGGGGTTGTCGAGGTAAGCCTTCATAAGGTTACTTCTGGTAAGGAACTCGTTTGCGGAGTAAACGCCCTTGTAGGACTCACCGGGAATGTTCATAAAGTTGGGAAGACCTGCGCCGCTTCCTACGAAAACAGCCTCATAGCCCATCTCGAAGAGCTCGTCGATGGTAAGGGTCTTACCGATAACTACGTTGGTCTCAACCTTAACGCCGAGCTGCTTGAGGGTCTCAACTTCCTTAGCAACGATCTTCTTGGGAAGACGGAACTCGGGAATACCGTAAACAAGAACGCCGCCTGCGGTGTGAAGAGCCTCGTAAACGGTTACTTCATAACCCTTCTTTGCAAGGTCGCCTGCGCAAGTAAGGCCGGAAGGACCGGAGCCTACTACTGCAACTCTGTGACCGTTGCTTGCGGGACGCTCGGGAGCCTCGGTAGCGAATGTGTTATGCCAGTCGGCAACGAAACGCTCAAGACGTCCGATACCAACGCTCTCGCCCTTGATTCCTCTTACGCACTTGGACTCGCACTGTACCTCCTGAGGACATACGCGGCCGCAAACTGCGGGAAGAGAAGAGGACTTGGAAATGATCTGATATGCACCCTCGAAATCACCCTCCTTGATCTTGGAGATGAACTCGGGGATATGAATTTTAACAGGGCAACCCTGAACGCAAGGCATATTCTTGCAGTTGAGACATCTGTTAGCCTCGTCGATTGCCATCTCTTCGGTGTAACCGAGAGCAACTTCTTCAAAGTTATGAGCGCGAACCTGGGGATCCTGAGTGGGCATCGCGTTTCTTGTAAGACTCATATTTGCCTTTGCCATTATTACTGTACCTCCTTCTTGAAGAGATTGCAAGCTTCGTCGTGAGCGTGACGCTCGAAGTCGAAGTACATTCTGCCTCTGGACATTGCCTCGTCGAAGTCGATCTCGTAGCCGTTGAAGTCGGGACCGTCAACGCAAGCAAACTTGGTAACCTTCTTGCCGTCTATGTTAAGGGTGAGTCGGCATCCGCCGCACATTCCGGTACCGTCGATCATAATGGGGTTCATAGAAGCGGTTACGGGAGTGCCGAAGGGCTTAGCGGTAGCAACGACGAACTTCATCATGATAAGGGGACCGATGGTGATGATCATATCGAACTTTTCACCGGCCTCGAGCATTTCCTTAAGGGGAACGGTAACGTTACCGTGCTCACCGTAGGAGCCGTCGTCGGTCATAACGCGGAGAGTGTTGGAGCAAGCCTTGAACTCGTCCTCAAGGATAAGGAGATCCTTGTTTCTGAAGCCGATGATGCTGGTTACGTCAGCGCCCATCTCGTGAAGAGCCTCTGCGATAGGCATAGCGATTGCGCATCCAACGCCACCGCCAACGATGCAGACCTTCTTAAGTCCGTCGAGGTGAGTTGCCACGCCGAGAGGACCTACGAAGTCCTGAATGTAGTCGCCCTCTTCCTTGTGAGAGAGCTTTTCGGTAGTGCCGCCAACGATCTGGAAAATGATCTTAACAGATCCCTTTTCCTTGTTTACGCCGGCAACGGTCAAGGGAATTCTCTCACCGTTCTCATCAACGCGAAGGATGATGAACTGACCGGGACGAGCCTTGTTTGCCACGAGGGGAGCTTCGATCTGAAGCTGTACAACTGTGGGGTTCAAAACTTTTTTCTCTAAAATTTTGTACATGCTTTGCCTCCATTGTTTATTGAATAAATTTAATTTTAACATGTGCGTGCTCGACTACTGATTGCCGAACATCTTATTATAACACTTTTTTCGCCAAAATGCAAGCATTTTGCAAAATAAAGCTTATAAAATTGAATGCAATAATAAAAAAATAACGGTGACAGTGATCAGAATTTAAATTTTTCAAGTTTTTTGACCAAAAGTCCGGATATAAGACCGATGACCGCACCCGCAACCGTTCCGCTGACGAGCAGAACAGGGAGGTAGAGAGCGACCTCGGCGGTCTGTGTCCAGAAGCAGGCGGCAATTATCTGTCCTAAGTTGTGGCAGATACCGCCGACGATGCTGACCGCGATGCAGGAGAACCAATTAAGCTTCTTCAGCAATATCATACTGACTAAGCTGACTATTGCACCTGCAATGCTGAAGGTCATTGTCTGAACGTTACCGAACAGTACGGAAACGAGAAAAATTCTGATGATGCTCACTATCACCGTTTCTTTCCATCCCACCTTGTAAAGCAGGAATACCATAACAAGGTTGGGAAGACCGACCTTAATGCCGGGAATGGCAACAAGGGCGGGGATCTGGCTTTCAACAAAAGAAAGGACCATTGCCAGCGCGATCGCCAGACCTAAAAAAGCGACTTTTTTGGTTTTCATATGATCCTTTCCTTTCTTGTTATTTTAAAATTTGCTCAACCGACCGGGATCTCAACCTCAACGTCATCTCCGTCGGAGCTGTAGACCGTAACGGTCAGTCGATTCGGTAAGCAGGTAATCGTTTCTCCGCTTTGGTCGATCTTTCCTTGGTTAACGCAAAGATGATCGGGGCAATCAGCATCGGTCAGATACGCCTTGCCGTCCTTGATGCAGAGAATATTGGTGCCTCCGTTCAGTGGAATATTCTCGCGGTCCTCCGATAGGCTGTATCTGGCAACTTCTTTACCGTCAACCTTGACCACTACGTAGTCGCCGTCCTTTTTGGTAAAGAAGATTATGCCCGATACTATCAGAATTAAAGCAAGAATTGCTCCAATGAGTATAAAATCTCTTTTTTTCATTAAAAGTTAAACTGAAGCGCGAGGAGCGCAAGAACGATCATTCCTGCGGTAAGAAGCGCGATGGGAAGTCCGCGGAAGGGAGCGGGAATTGCCTTTTCGTCAACGGGAATGTCCTTAAGCTTCGCGTAAACGGTCATGGTAAGCATGAAGCCGATACCGGTCGCAACAGCGGTTACGATAGAGGTAAGGAAATCATTTCCGTGATTGCAGTTAAGAACGCAGATACCGAGAACCGCGCCGTTAATAGCAAACTTAACGAAGTCACTCTTGCAGTAGTTATCGAGAATTCTCTTAGCGATAAGGTGAATTACCTCAACTACAACGAGAACCACAATAACGAATACCATGGTCTGAAGGTAGGGAACGTACTTGAGCACGTAGGTGTTAAGAGGCCAGGTAATAAGAGTTGCGATGAGCATTACAACGGTCGTTCCGAGACCGAGAGTAAGGGATCTTCTGGAGGAGCGCTCGTTTTCAAGAACCGCGCCGGTGCCGAGGCACTCGATCAGCGCAATGTTTTCAGTGAAAAAGCTGGCAAGAATGATGCCGAGTATAATTTCGAAAGTCATTATTACTTATCCTCCTTTTCTTCGGTTTCTTCAAGATGGTGGTGAAGTCCGGTGATCTTGTTGATGAATGCCATAACGAAGGCAAGAACAAGATAACCGCCAAATGCGCCTGCGATAGTAGAGATCTTGTAATCCTTAAGGAATCCGATCTCAATGCCCCAGATGGAAGCGTTACCGATAACCTCACGGATAAGAGCGCAAACGACCATAACTACGGTGAAGAAGAGACCGGTAATAAGAGCGGTCTTGATGGAAGTGCCCTCGCCGTTGTGGTCTGCAACCTCTTCAGCATCACGGTAGATAACCGCGCTTACCGCAAGGGTAGCCAAGTGAACGCCGAGCATCTGTACGACGTCGGGGAACCAAGCCTCCATAAGCATACCAACGATGGAAACGAATCCGGTGATTATAAGAAGGTAAGCGGGGAGCTTAGCGTATGCGGGGATGATCTTGTGAAGAGCGGATACAACGATAGAGCTGAGGAGCATCGAGATGATAACTGCCGCGCCCATACCGAGAGCCGCGCGAATATCTGCACTGGACGCCATTACGAATCCCGCGCCAAGCACGAGAAGGATAGAGGGCGTGCCCTTGAGGAGGTATGATGTTTTAGTCTTTTTCATTACTGTTCTCCTCCTTTAATGGAATTAAATGCCGCAAATGCGTCGTTTACAGCCTGCTTTACAGCATTGGTGGTCATGGTAGCACCGGTAATTGTGGCAGCGTCGCCGTTCCAATCTCCGGTAACACCTACAAATCCGTTAACGTAACCGCTGGGCATACCGGTATATCCGCTGTGACCGTACTCAAGGAAGTCGCTTTCAAGGAAGATAAACTGCTTTGCGTCGGTCTTTGCGATAGCACCGTTTTCGTCTATTATAACGAATACATCCATCTGGTCGAAGCCATAGCTTCTGGAGTAGAAGCCGTAGTAGGTAGCACCCTCTACCTTGAAGCTTACTGCGGAAACGACGGTGTTGAACGTGTCGAGAACAACGGGCTGAAGCTCGGTAGCACCGGGCATCATAGTCTCGATCTGAGCCTTGAAGGAATCAAGATATGCGGTCTGGTTAGCTGCAGCGTGTGCCTTTGCCTCATCAGCAAGAGCGGAATGAGCTGCGGTAACGTCAGCACCCTCAACGTCATAGATCTTGCATCCGCCGGTAGCGTTTACAATTGCAAGATAGCTGCCTTCACCCTCGGTCATAATATAAGCAAATCCTGCGCCGTTTTCGGACTTGAGAGCCTTCTGGATGTTTCCGGAAGCGGTTGCTTCAAGAAGCTTGGTGAAGCCGGGAGCAACGGAGGGAACAAGCTCCTCGAGGATCTGTGCGGGGGACTTTTCGCCTGCGGTGATCATATTGTTAACAATAAGAACCTCAAAAGCGTGAGCAACTGCACTTCTGAAGGACTCAGAGGAGTGTGTGCTTCCCGAAACGGTTCCAACGTCTGCAAGTGCAGAGTCCTTACCCTCAAAGGTTGCGGTGTAGTTAGGATCCTTGTTAAAGATGTTGTAGGTGGGGGTGTCGGTGTAGGTCTCATTGTTTACCTTGATGATCTTACCGTCGGTAGAAATACCTACGAGAACAAGGTTATTTTCGCCGTGAGTGTCCTCACTGGTCCAAGCAACCTCAACAACGTAGCCGAGACCGCTGACTTCCTTGTGAACCGCAACGATGTCGGCGGTTCTCTTAGCGTTTGTGGAGCTTACGAATTTTTCGGGGAGAGTAAGGGTTGCGGTTATATCCTCATAACCCTTAGTGCCCGCGGGCATAACTGCATCGAGACGGGCATTTGCCGCGCCTGCGCTATGGCTTGCAATGATTGGCTCAGTGTAGAAGCTAAGACCGAACATCAAGCCGCCGAATACGGTGGTAATAGCCAAAAGAATGGCGATAGTAACAAGAAGATGTCTGAATTTCATTATTTAACACCTCCCAAGGTTCTCTTCTTGGTCCAATCGGAGATGAAAGGAGTAAGAAGGTTCATGCTAAGTATTGCGATGGAAACACCCTCAGGGAAGGAGCTGTACTGTCTGATAGCGAAGGTAAGAAGACCTGCGCCAACACAGAAGAGAACTCTGCCCCATTTTGTGTTAGGAGTAGTAACGTAGTCGGTAGCCATAAAGATAGCACCGAGAAGAAGTCCGCCTGCGAGAACGTGCTGGAGGGCGAAGGTTGCATTGAAGCCTCCGAAGACGAAGTAGCAGAGGAATACGGTAGCAACGTAGGATGCGGGAACGTACCACTTGATAACCTTACGAGCTACGAGATAGATGAAGCCGAGGATAAGAGCGATTCCGCAGGTCTCACCGATAGTACCGCCGTGAACACCAACGAGAAGCTGTAGAACGGAAGGAGCATCGGTTGCAGCGATCTTAGCACCCTGATTAAGAGCTGCAAGAGGAGTAGCGCCTGCGATGATCTCGGGAAGCTCGGGACCAGGAACAGCCTGTCCGAGGAAGGCGAGATCGAAAAGGGGAGTAACGGCAACCGCACCGCCGACAGAAGCGAAGGTGAGAAGCATGAATACACGAGCTGCGATAGCGGGGTTTACAATGTTCTTGCCAAGTCCGCCAAAGAGACCCTTAACGACTACGATAGCGAAGACAGAACCGAGAGCGCACTGCCAGAGGGGCACGTTTACGCTGAGGTTAAGTCCGAGAAGAAGACCGGTAACTATAGCGGAGAAATCGCCGACGGTCTGCTTTTTGCGAGCGATGAGGTTGAAAAGAACCTCTGCGACAACCGCACTTGCAACGCAGGTAAGAACTACCCAAAGAGCCTTGAGACCGAAGATGATCACGCCTGCAACGGTTGCGGGGAGAAGAGCGATAACAACGTCACGCATGATGTTGCGAGTTGAAGAGCCCTTCTGATGGATATGAGGGGTAGAGGAGATATGAAGCTTACCCATTATTTGTTACCTCCTTCTTTTTCTTTCTGCTCAGCCGCATACTTCTTGAGGAATGCCTTTGCGTCCCAGTTGATCTGGAGCAGAGGACGGTTTGCGGGGCAAACGTAAGAGCAGCAAGCACAGTCAACGCACTGGCGAACGCCGGTAGCGATGAGCATCTTTGCCTTCTTATCGGGATTCTTAATGTTCATCATGCGGTCAACGTCTGCAACGGAAATTCCTACGGGGCACTTTTCGATGCAACGGCCGCAGTTGATACAAGCGGAAGCCTCGGGAAGGACAGCGCTCTTTTCGTCAAATACGAGAACCGCGTTGGAAACCTTAACGATAGGATCGTCTGCGGAGTAGATCGCGGTACCGTTCATAGGACCGCCCACAACTACCTTGCCGGGCTCGCTCTTGAGACCGGTGATCTTGAGAAGCTCGCTGATGCGAGTACCGATAGGAGCGATAAGGTTCATAGGCTGCTTAACGGCAGGACCGTCAACGGTAACGATTCTCTCAACGAGAGGCATACCGGTGTTGAGGTATTCAGCCATCTTTGCAATAGAAGAAACGTTGATAATGAGAGCGCCGAAGGAGGGGAAGCGCTTACCTGCAACGGCAACTCTGCCGGTAGCATTGTAAAGCATTACCTGCTTTGCACCCTGGGGATATATGGTCTTAAGCTGATGGATAACAACGTAATCCTTGTCCTTGAAGGTCTCCTCAAGAACCTTGATAGCGTCCATCTTGTTCTTCTCGATGCAGATCTTGAAGACAGCGTCACCGAGATACTCGTTCATGTACTTACGAAGATACTCGATACCGTCAGCGATAAGCTCGGGATGAGCAAGCATCATTCTGTGGTCACTGGTGATGTAGGGCTCGCACTCTGCGGCATTGATAAGAACCGTGTCAACCTTGTAGTCGGGGTTCTTAGCCTCGTTGAACTTTGCCCAGGTGGGGAAAGCCGCGCCGCCGAGACCGACGATACCGCCGTCTCTTACAGCCTGAAGAAAGCTGTCACAGTCGGTGATCTCAGGAGCCTTTACAGTCTCGGAGACCTCCATTTTTCCGTCGCTTTCGATACGGATGAACATCGTTTCCTTGCCGCTTGCAGTGGGCATAGGAGCGATCTCAACGACCGTTCCGGAAACGGTTGCGTGTACAGGAGAAGAAAATCTTCCTTCTTCTCTTGCGATGAGCTGACCGACCTTTACGTGGTCGCCAACGTTTACGATAGGCTCGGCATCGTGACCGGAATGCATATTCATGGGCAGAATAACTTCAGCGGGTATTTCAATACGCTGAGGCTCGCAAGCCGCGGTATGCTTATTGTGGGGCACGTGCAAAGATGAAATATCTTTTTTCAAAACCTTTTCCTCCCGTTTTTTTATTTTCATTTATTTTAAAACTTTAATTGTTTTCAAATTCAGTGTGCGATCATTTTTTGATCATCTTTCCGATACCGTCGGTATAATACTGAGTTCCGTCGGACTTTATCCAGAGAACGTCGACGTTACCGAGCTTTTCGACAAGTGCCTTTCCGTCCTCGTAGCTCATAGAGAAGAGGGCAGTGGAGAGCGCGTCTGCCAGACCGCTGTCTGCGGTTATTATGGTAACCGAGCTGAAATGATCGGCGGGCATCAGAGTGTCCTTGTCTATAATGTGGTGATATCTTTTACCCTTGACGGTGAAAAATCTTTCGTAGTCTCCCGAGGTTACGCAGGAGGTGTCTGCGATAGTGAGGATCATCGCATAGCGCTCGGAGTCAAGAGGGTCTTTAATACCCGTGCCCCAGCCGCTTCCGTCGGGCTTGTGTCCGATTATGCGAATGTTTCCGCCGATATTAAGCACGTAGCTTTCGGCATCCACCGACTTAAGATATTCTGCTGCTTTTTCGGTAGCGTATCCCTTACCGAGAGCGCCAACGTCGATGGACGCTTGGGGATCGGTGATGCGAACCGTGTTGTTTTCTTCGTCTATTTCCAAAAGGGAAATATCGGTATGCTTGTTGGCTTCTTCAAGCTCTGCCTCGGTGGGGATACGTGCATTTGCAGGATCACTGCTTGCATCCTCGCGGCAATCGTGCCAAAGGCGGAGCACCGAGCCCATCATGATATTCATTTCGCCGTCGGTTACTTCATACAATTCCTTTGCATAAAGCAAAAAGTCGATGAGCTTTTCGTCAACGACCATAGCTTCACCACCGGCATTTTTATTAAGTGTGCGGAGGTTGGTTACTCCTGAGTGCTCATAGTAGATATCGAAAAGTCTGTGGTATTCCCCAAGTATCTCAAAAACGCTGTTTACGTTCGCTTCGAAGACCTCTTGCGAGTCTCCCGCATAGCTGTAAACATAGGATACAGTGTCAAAATAGGTAAAGTTTACCATTCCAAGGGGCCTTTTAGAATCCTCCCTATTCGCAACTGTAGGGCAGCCCGTCAAAATGACGAGCAGCCCTATAATTGTGCATAGGGAAATCAGAGATTTGAATAGCTTCAAATTCTTATTCTCCTATTTGAAGTGATATTAAATTAATATGCGTAGTTTGCAGCCTGAGCTACTACTGCCATAATGCCGGTGATCTGCATGGTGCAACCAGCAGAGATAAGAGCATCGTCAGCAGAAACGAAGTGGTTGTTAACCTCTTCGGTCTCGAGAGCAGCGATCTCAGCAGCGGTCTTGCCTACTGCGTACTTGGAGAACTCAGCGGACTGAACGTACCACTCAAGAACTCTTCCGTCGCCGTCGTTGTCAGAGCCGTAAGCAGCCATGTTGTAGCCTTCCTTGAGCTCTCTCTTGGTGCCACCAAAGGTGGTAGCGCCGATCTCGTTTGCAACGTTAACAGCGATCTTGGGCTGGATAGCGTCGTTAAGGGTAGCAAGAACCTTGCCGTCCTCAGCAACTACTGCGCAAGCGAAGTCAGAGTACATAGCAACTACACCGTCAGCCTCTGCGGTAGCAGCCTTGGTAGCAGCGTCAACAGTGGTCTTTGCAGCAACACCGAGAGTGAAGGTGCCTGCAACTGCCTTGAAGCTCATGCCCTGCTCGTCATTGCAAGCCTTGATAGCAGCCTCACAGAAATCACCGATCTCCATGGTGCAACCTGCAGCGAGGAGCTCCTCGTTGGTGGTGATGTGGTGAGCGTTAACTTCCTGAGTGTTGTTCTTGAGAGTCTCGAGATCTGCAACGGTCTTGCCAACTACAAAGGTCTCGAAAGCTTCTGCCTGCTTGTACCACTCGAGAACTACGCCGTCGCCGTTGTTGTCGGAACCGTAAGCAGCCATGTTGTAGCGCTCCTTGAGCTCCTTCTTGGTCTCGAACTTCTTCTCAGTGTTGGTGAAGTCGGTCTCGAGAGCGAACTTGTTCTGAGCAACGTCAACGCGGCAGAGAACGATCTTGCCGTCAGCGTCGGTTACTACGGTTGCAACAGTTGCGTCAACCTGTGCAGTGCCAGTCTTAGAGCTGTCAGTGCTAACTACGATACCCATACCGAGCTTGTAATCAGCTTCCTTGTTTTCCTCAACGGGTGCACAAGCTACGATAGCGAAAGCCATGCATACGCAGAGAAGAATGGCGAAAAACTTTTTCATTTTTCAATTCCTTCCTTTTATTATAATATTTTGCAACTTCACCTATATAGCTAATCTGCAAGCCGCACAGCCTCGCCGTCCGGTCCACAGATTAACTATATAAGCTTTATTGCATTCTCAAATATTATATCATAACGATAAATTTTTGTCAATACTTTTTAAATGTCTTTGTGGACAAATTATTTAAATCAGGGTAGAGTTTTTTGGTAATTTTGCCGAAAGACGTCGCAAGCGTTGATCTGTGGCGGTCGATATATAATTTCTATGGAGGAAGTTAAAGCAAGAAACTGCAGAAGAGCGGAGTTCTCAAATGTAGCAAAAAGTAAAACCGTATGGTAAAAATGCACAAAAAACCGAGAGAAAAAAGTTATATTTTGACGAAAAAAATTTCAAAATATCTATTGACAAACCGATTTTTGTGTGGTATAATAGTCAAGTCGTCGAGAGACGTCAAGGTTTCTGGGTGTGGCGCAGCTGGTAGCGCGCTACCTTGGGGTGGTAGAGGCCGCAAGTTCAAGTCTTGTCACTCAGACCAGAAAAAGCCGAATAGACCAAGGTCTATTCGGCTTTTTCTATTCTTGGCGATAGGCTTGAATTTGTGATCCGATAACTC
>JBGVHJ010000125.1:0-4849 GCA_045122255.1 Eubacteriales bacterium
CGCTTCTCGCGGATAATCAAAAGTGATTTAACGCGGAATGACATCTTGTCAAAAGGCGTTTTGCCGTCGGCAAGATTCACGAATAGCGTTTTGTGCCGCAACTAAGTGGCAGAATGGAGATAATTATGAAAAAAGTAAGGATCCTCTTCCAAGGCGACAGTATTACTGATGCAGGAAGAGACAAAAGAAATTATTATCACCTCGGCGCGGGCTATCCCAAATTCACAGCCCCGCTCATCAAAGAAAAATACCCCGACACCGATTTTGAATTTATCAATCTCGGTATCAGCGGCAACCGTACCGATCAGCTTTTTGACCGTATGTACGAGGACATCATACTTCTCAATCCCGACGTTGTTTCCATACTGATTGGAATCAATGACGTATGGCACCGCCACGGTCACCGCATTGAAACCACCGACGAGCAATTCGCCGCCAATTACCGTGCGATCCTCAACCGCATTAAGACTCAGACCAACGCCAAGATCATGATCCTTGCGCCCTTCCTTCTCGACAGCGACGACAAGGAATCCTGGAGACCGGAGGTCGACAGTCTGCTTAAAATCGTGCGCGATCTTGCTGACGAATATGCGGATGCCTATATTCCTTTGGACGAGTATTTTGAGCCGGCAGTGAAGGAACAGCCCACCCCTCGCTATTATTCGGGGGACGGCGTTCACCCCAATCCCAACGGCGCGGCTTTTATCGCAAAGCACTATGTTGATGCGATCAGCCCCGTGATCGAAGAGATCCTTGCAAAATGATCTCAAAAAACAGTTTAAAATTTTAAAATATACAAGGAGAACAAACAAATGAGCAACGTAAGTGAATTCCCTTACGCACAGAGCCTTGAGGTTCAGCACATGTGCGTAGTTAAAAAGGGTTGCGACCACGGTCCTGCTCCCCTTCCCGAAGAGGGCAAGTGGATCCAGGCAAAGCAGATTTCCGACATTTCCGCATACACCCACGGTGTGGGCTGGTGTGCACCTCAGCAGGGCGCGTGCAAGCTGTCCCTCAACGTAAAGAACGGTATCATCGAGGAAGCTCTCGTTGAGACTATCGGATGCTCCGGTATGACTCACTCCGCAGCTATGGCAGCAGAGATCCTTCCCGGCAAGACCATTCTTGAGGCTCTCAACACCGACCTCGTTTGCGACGCTATCAACACCGCAATGAGAGAGCTCTTCCTCCAGATCGTTTACGGCAGAAGCCAGACCGCTTTCTCCGAGGGGGGCTTAGTTATCGGCGCAGGCATGGAAGACCTTGGTAAGGGTGAAAGAAGCATGGTAGGTACTATGTACGGCACCAAGGAGAAGGGTGTTCGTTACCTCGAGATGACCGAGGGCTACTGCACCAGAATGGCTCTCGATGAGAACAACGAAGTAATCGGCTACGAGTTCGTTTCTCTCGGCAAGATGACCGACATGATCAAGAAGGGCATCGAGCCTAACGAAGCTTACGAGAAGGCTAAGGGTACATACGGTAGATTCAATGATGCTGCAAAGTACATTGACCCCCGTAAGGAATAATTAAAGGAGGTAATGTATAATGGCTAAATTTGAAGGTTATGAAAGAAGAGAAGCGAAAATTCTCGCCGCTCTTAAGGAATATGGCATTAACTCTATCGACGAGTGCAAAGAGATCTGCGACGCTAAGGGCATCGACCCCTACAAGATCGTAGAAGAGACCCAGCCCATCTGCTTCGAGAACGCAAAGTGGGCATACGTTGTAGGCGCAGCTATCGCAATCAAGAAGGGCTGCACAAAGGCTGCTGACGCCGCTGCCGCTATCGGTATCGGTCTTCAGGCATTCTGCATCCCCGGTTCCGTTGCTGAAAACCGTAAGGTTGGTCTTGGCCACGGTAACCTCGGTAAGATGCTCCTCAGCGAGGAGACCGAGTGCTTCTGCTTTCTCGCAGGTCACGAGTCCTTCGCAGCTGCAGAGGGCGCGATCAAGATCGCTCTTAACGCTAACAAGGTTCGCGTAAAGCCCCTCCGCGTTATCCTTAACGGTCTTGGCAAGGACGCAGCTTACATCATTTCCAGAATCAACGGCTTCACCTACGTTGAGACCAAGTTCGATCCCTACACCGAGGAAGTAACCGTTGTTCGTGAGGTTCCCTTCTCCAAGGGTCCTCGCGCTGACGTTAAGTGCTACGGCTCCGATAACGTTCCCGAGGGCGTTGCTATCATGAAGAAGGAGAACGTTGGCGTTTCCATCACCGGTAACTCCACTAACCCCACCAGATTCCAGCACCCCGTTGCAGGCACCTACAAGAAGTGGGCAATTGAGAACGGCGTAAGCTACTTCTCCGTTGCATCCGGCGGCGGTACAGGTAGAACCCTCCACCCCGATAACATGGCTGCAGGTCCCTCCAGCTACGGTATGACCGACACCATGGGAAGAATGCACTCCGACGCTCAGTTCGCAGGCTCTTCCTCCGTTCCCGCTCACGTAGAGATGATGGGTCTCATCGGCGCAGGTAACAACCCCATGGTTGGTATGACTGTTGCGGTTGCAGTTGCTATCGAAGAGGCTAGCAAGTAATTCTTGCAATATAAGGCTTTTTGAGATTTGCAGGGCTTCTTTGAGGCTTTGTAAAAATCATTTCGCCCAAAATCACAAATAAAAAAGTTGGACACATCATAAACGTTTTTTCGTTCGTGATGTGTCCAATATTTTTTGCATTTTTACAACTTTATTCGATTGTAATATCCGAAAGATCACATTGTATTTTACCTTCGTTCCACTCCTTGATTGCATTTTCGGCAATCATTTCTGCCCACGTTGATTTTTTGCATTTCTTACAGCGAACAACATAATCGGAAACAAAATCAAGAAGGAGTTCACCTTCACCGCCACAATTGCATTTGCGCTTTAAGTGGCGCTCTGTACCGAGAATATGATTATACGACCAATGGTTTTTATTTCGGAGGCTTTGTGGAAATGTATCATCATACAATTGATATGGCACAAGCTTCATTTGGAAATCATCAAATGTAAGCAGGTAATAATTTTCTATTTGTTGAACGTCTAGTAATCTTTCTCCTACGAAAAGTGTTGACTCATAATCAACCCAGGGGGCTTCGTCATCTTCTAAATCATGAATAAATGAATCGAGCCATTCGTTTTCTTTCTCAAATTCTTGTATAGAGCATTCCTTTTTACTTTTGATAACACCATCGTGTCCCAATGAAATGTAGAAATGCTCGGTTTCCAAAACCATTCTATATCCTTCGGTTACATGATACGCGATATCGTGAAACAAATCAAAATAAGCATTAGCACCTTCAATATGATATTTAGCCGAGCCATCATATCCGGCTATAATCGGTTCGTCACAAAACATGTTGGTCATATAATATCACCTCGCTTTTCTCAATTATAACACAAAAATGTGAATTATTCAATACAATAAAAAACTAAAAAACGGAGGATTTCACAATGAAAAAGCTTAAAATGGCAAGGAGTGTAACCCTTACTTTTGAGGAAGGTTGCAACAAGTATTTGGAGAATTGTCGGCAACGAAATTTAAGAGAAGGTACTATCAATCATTATAGGCAAAGCTATCTATATTTCTATAAATACTTCGACCCGAAGATGCCTATCGAGGATATCGATGAACAGCTCTATAAGGACTACGTTCTGCACCTAAAAGCAACTCTCGATAATCACACAAGTATCAATTCCTATTTGAGAGATCTCATAACAACTATCCATTTCTTTATGAATGAAGGCTGGCTCCCGCACTTTAAGATGCAAGCGATCAAGGTCGATAAAAGCCATATCGAAACCTATAGTGACACGGAACTGCAGCTTCTATTGAAGAAGCCCAACGTCAAGAAATGCTCCTTTACCGAGTACCAAAGTTGGGTAATGACCAACTTCCTCTTCTCTACGGGTGTTAGACAAAGAAGCCTTATGAATATCAAAATCAAAGACCTAGACTTTGATAATAATGTGGTGTATGTTAATGTTACTAAGAATAGAAAACCTTTGATAGTTCCACTCAATCAGACTATGGTAAGTATTCTTGAAGAATACTTGAAGTACCGACATCATAAATCAAATGATGACTTTCTGTTCTGTAATAGCTTTGGTCAGCAGCTCGCGAAGAGTACCTGCTATCATATGCTCTATGAATATAACAAACGCCGTGGTGTTTCTACTACCGGCATTCATAGATATCGACATACCTTCGCCAAGCAATGGATAATCAATGGTGGCAATGTCGTTTCGCTCTCAAAGCTGCTCGGACATAGTAGCTTGGACATAACACAAAACTATATCAATCTTCTCGTCAGCGAGGTGGCAAAGCAGGTTGACGAGTTTAACGTGTTGGATAAATTCTATGGCAGAACCCATATTCCAATGGAAAAGGCTTAAAGGTAGGAGGGATAATTTATGAGATCGATTTTAGAAGAGCTATTCTATGGCAACGTCTGCCCGAATACTGACTGCAGAAGCAAAGACAAAGAAACTAAGGAGCTGATAGGTTACATAGCTGATCATCATCACGATCTGTCGGCAACTCTGAATGATAAACAAAAAGAGATTTTTGAAAAATTCAATGACTGCTATGACGAGCTTACCGACATCAATGAGCGTGAGATCTTTGTATATGCCTTTCGTCTTGGAATGAGAATTGCTATTGAAGTGCTTTTACATGACCAGAATTCTTCGAATATCTGCTAAATTATATGAATGACAATATTTTGTCCTCTGTTGTTGTTCAAATAATTTATAGATATAAGGATGAATTAATTATGGAAATTAAAGAAAAGACTAATGAGAAAGCTCCCGAAAAGATTGTTAACAAGACAACTGAAACTCTGGTAAAAGAATTAGA
>JBGVHJ010000126.1:0-23936 GCA_045122255.1 Eubacteriales bacterium
TTCCTCAACCTACGCCACCCATAGCAATCCCTTTTAGAATAACGCTTTTGGTGTAATTTTTTAAAGACGGTTTATCCTTCCGAGAGCGACCTCCTCATCCACCACTTCGTGGTCCCCCTTCCCCGCTGGGGAAGGCTTAACACACCGACAAATCAAAATTTAAACAATACAAATTACACCATCTGCCGCTTCATCTTCTCCAGCGCACCTTTTTCAAGTCTTGAGACCTGCGCTTGCGAAATACCGATATGAGCGGCTATCTCGGTCTGCGTTCTGTTACCGAAATAGCGCATACCAATTATCGTCCGTTCTCTTTCATTAAGCTGCTTCAGCGCCTGACGAAGCGCGATACCTTCAAGCCATCTTTCATCGCCCTCGCTACCGTCACTGAGCTGATCGATAACGTAAAGAGAGTCTCCGCCCTCGGTGTAGAACGGCTCATAGATCGACATCGGCTGAGCGATAGATTCAAGTGCACGAGTCACCGATTCCCTTGTCTCACCAAGCTTTTTGGCTATTTCCTCCGCCGAAGGCTCCTCGTCCTTTTCAAGCAAAAGCTCCTCTCTCGCCTGAAGTGCTCGATATGCCAGATCGCGCATCGAGCGACTGACTCTTACGCTTCCGCTGTCTCTGAGATACCTGCGCAGCTCTCCGATTATCATCGGCACCGCGTAAGTCGAAAACTTAACGTCCATTTCCACGTTGAATCGGTCGACCGCCTTGATAAGCCCCACACAACCTACCTGAAAAAGATCGTCCGCGTTATCTTTTTTTCCTGCAAAACGCTTGATAACCGACAAAACCAAACGAAGATTTCCGTTTATCAGCTCCTCTCTCGCCGCCATATCTCCCATTCTTGCCTTCAGAAGAAGCTCTCTCTTCTCGTCGTCGTCAAGAACGGCAAGCTCTGCCGTGTTGACTCCGCTTATCTCAACCTTATTGTAATACATATCTATTTTCGCGGCAAGCCGCGCACCCTTCATATTTTGTATGAAAGCATTACTTCCATAACAAAATTATTCCCTGCCTCAAACCGCAAAATGCAGTTTTGGAAGCAGGGATTTTTTGGTGAAAACAGATATGCAATTAAACATTAATCGTCAAATTCGCTGAAATCAAGCGTCGCGTCGGTTCTTGCCGTCGGTCTCGACGGTTGCGAAACGTCGATTATAACGCTATCCTTATACTCAACCACGCTTCCCTCCTCAAAGACCTCAAAGAGTGCGCCCAGCTTAGCATTAAGACTTGCCGAATTACCGAATTTAACCTGATATTTAAGATCGCAAACTATTCTTATATCAAACTTTTCCTCCAGCATAATTCCGTCTGTCTGACTTAAAAAGTAACTCTTCCTTAATGCCTTGAGGAAAGCAGGTATATAATCGTAGTATCTTTCCTCCTTGACCTCATAAAGAGTCTCGCCCTCGGTATCGGTCTCCTCGACGGTATCGTAAAATATGAGACTCTCGCCAAGAACCGGCTCACGAAGCTCGGGAAGCTTTACGAATGCCGCGCCGAATGCCGAATATTTCGACCTTTTCGTGCTTATATCAAGCACCCTGAGGTTTTCGTCAATAGCGCAATAAACGTCACCGACCTTAGTGTAAAACTCCACGTTCTTCACCTTAACGTCGATATAAAGTCTTCCGTTAAAGGGATTTTTCAGAACTATCACACGGTCTACAAGCGGCAACGACTTCTTTATCGATCCGCTTATCATAAAGAAGGGATGCAGGAAAAGTCTGTCTCCCTCACCAACTCCCGAAGCCTCAACGATATCTCCCTCGTTGAACATCTGAGTGTCGCCCGAAATTTCAATGGCATTTACGGGTATGATCAGCATCGCTACGACGAGCAATACAAGCGCAATAAGCGCGGCTAAGATGCCGAGAAGCACAAATTTAGCCTTTTTCTCGCCTAAACGCGCCACAACAGCGTCGCGCGCGGCAATCAAAAACTCCTTGACCGCCTCGCTGGCACGGGTCTTCTTGCCCTCCTTCATATTGCTCACCACCTTTTTGTCTTTTATTTTTTCTTATCCGCCATTATTTTTTTGATCTCTTCAAATATGATCCTGTTGGCATCGGGCTTGGCAAAGGCGCCGATCTTCGAGTAAAGCTCTTCTCTTGCCTTCTCGCTTCCAAGCAAGCGCTCGGTCTCCTTTATAAGCGACTCGGTATCAACTACGCTGTCTTCCTTGCCGATCTTCTTCTCGTCAACGAGCACGCATGCGCCTCTGTCGGAGAGAGATTTTGCATTCTTGTACTGATGATTTGCCGCAACGAAGGGAGACGGGATCAGTATAGCCGCCTTTTTAAGCAGCGCAAGCTCGGATATCGTCATAGCTCCCGCACGAGAAATGACTAAATCGGCTCTCGCCATTCTGACGTCCATATCGTAAATGTAATCTACCAGAACCACGTTTTTCTTGGAGCTAAGACCGCGCTCGGCATAAATAGAATTCAACTCATCGAAATCTCTCTTGCCCGCCGCGTGATAAAACTCGGTGTCGGGATATTTATCGGCGATCTGCACCAGCATCTCGACCACGGCGCGATTAAGCGACTCCGCGCCAAGAGACCCACCAAAAATAAGCACGCTGTTTTTATATCCCTTTGCGATCTCGCCGCCGTTTTGGCTCTTTTTCTGACCAACCACCTGAGGATTGCCCACGTTAATGATCTTTTTCGCATTTTTGATCGCGTCACCTGTCGCCTCAAAATTAGTCATAACGCAATCGATCTTGCCCGCAAGCTTGAGCACTGCTCTTCCGGGTATCGCGTTTGACTCGTGAACGATAGTGGGAATTCCCATCTCCGCGCCCGCGTTCAGCACGGGATAGCAGGCAAAGCCGCCCGTACCGATGATCACGTCGGGCTTGAACTCTTCAATTATTCTCTTCGCCTCGCCCTTGGACTTTGCCATAGAGATCAGCGTCATAATATTCTTGGGGTTGTAGATCTTGTAGCTCGGCAGAATGTTAACACGGTAGAGCTTTTCATAACCTGCTCTCGGAACAAGATCCTGAGCCTTGTCACGCGCCTGGCAGGAGCAAACGAATGCTATTTCACTGTCTTTTTCGTATTCTTTTATAGTATTTGCAATGGCGATAGCAGGATTGACGTGTCCCGCAGTACCGCCGCCGGTCATTAAAACTCTCATACTGTTCCTTTCAACAAATCATTTCTTAACGTACGAATATCTTGATATCGACAGGATAATTCCCATCTCAAAGACCTGAAGCATCAGCGCGGTTCCTCCCGATGAGAAGAACGGCAAGGAGATACCGGTATTTGGCATCGAATTGGTTACCACCGCGATATTCATCAAGGTCTGAAGCGCGATCTTTGTAGTAAGTCCGTAGACAACAAGGCTTGAAAACTTATCGGGACAACGTGACGCGATCTTAAATCCTCTCCAAAGGAGCAGACCGAAGAGCACGATAACCAGCATCGCGCCAATAAATCCAAGCTCCTCGCAAATTATCGAGAAGATAAAGTCGTTCTGCGGCTCGGAAACGTAGCCGTATTTTTGTCGGCTATTGCCAAGTCCCACTCCGAAAAGTCCGCCCGAGCCGATAGCGTTAAGTCCCTGCAAGGTCTGCCATGCAGGACCCTGAGGGTCTGCCTGGTCTATAAATAGCCAAGTCAGAACTCGCTTCTGCGCGTAATCGGAAACCATAAGGACCGCACCGACCGCAACGGTGCCCGCGCCGATGATGATACCCATCCACTTCTTCTGCGTTCCGCCGATAAACATAATGACAAGTCCAAGAAGACCGATAATTATAAGTCCCGAAAGGTGTCTTTCAAGCATAACGAGACCGCATATAAGAGCGATCGCAAGTCCGGGATAAAGCACACCGTAACGGAAATGCCCGCCGAACCTTTGGGAAAGCTCTATCTTTTTTTCATATTTCGACATTATGAGCGCAAGCAGCAGAACAACCGCCATCTTTGCGATCTCCGAGGGCTGAATGGTAAGCGGACCTATCTCGATCCATCTCTGCGCGCCGCTTGCCGAGAAGCCGACCACAAGCACCGCAAGGAGAAGCACCACCGAGCCTGCGTACGCGGCTACTCCGAAGACTCTCCAGAACCAGGGTCTTGCGAATATAACGAAAACGCTTGTAAATCCGGCGGCGGCAAGCAGGAATATCACGTGTCTCTTTACGTAATAAAGACTGTCACCCATATCTCGCTCCGCCTCAAAGGAGCTTGCACTGTATGCCATGACCACACCGAAAAGCGCGATAGCAATAACGATTATAAGGAAAAATACGTCTATTCCGCCCTTGACAAGCACTTTTTCTTCCTTGACACTCTCTTTTCCCGAATGTATCGGCTGGAGATATATAGGATCGTTCTTTTCAAGATCCTTTTCATACAGATCGTTGAGCTTTTTCACTCCGCGACCGATAAAAAAGCCTTTTTTCTTTTTATTCGGATCTTTTTCGCTCATATTTTATCTCCTTTCCGAAAATTAGTGTGAAATTGCGATTTACAGGTCTCCCCAAAGGGAAAGCTGACGGATGAATTCAAAATTAAAATTTCAAAACCGCGCCGAGAACACCGACAGCGCCGAGAATAGCCGCTACTATCGAGAAAACGGCAACTATTTTAGTCTCGCTCCAATCGAGCAGCTGGAAGTGATGGTGAACGGGTGCTTTTTTAAAGAATCTCTTACCCTTAGTAAGCTTGAAATATACTCTCTGCCAGAGGCTGGAGAACATCTCCAAAATAAACACGAACGCTATGATTATAACCGCCAAAAGCTGTCCGTCACTGACGGCGCAGCCCATTATGATACCGCCGATAAAGAGCGAGCCGGTATCGCCCATAAATACCTTTGCGGGATAGTGATTGAAAACAAGGAATCCGAGAAGCGAGCCCAAAAGCATAGCGGATGCAACACCGGTATATCTCGATCCGGTGATCACCGCGAGACATATCAGCATAATTGCCGAAACGCTTCCTACCGAGGAGGCAAGACCGTCGATTCCGTCGGTGATATTGGTACTGTTGACAAATCCGACGATAACAAGCAGGTAAATGGGGTAAGCCACCCAACCAAGCTCAAGCGCAAAGTTGATAAAGGGTATCTTCAGCGCGGTGGGAAGATTGTGAGTAACACCCATCACGCAGAGATAAGCCGAAGCGACCACTATCTGAAGCATAAGCTTCTGAAGCTCGGAAAGTCCCTCGTTGTCCTTCTTGACAAGCTTTTTGTAGTCATCAATAAATCCGATAAGACCGTTGCAAACACCGAGGCAAAGAGTCAGCGCAAAGGGGATAAGAGCAGAATTGCTGTTTTCACCCATAACGCCGCACTTTTCAAGAATGATCCAGATAATTGCGACTAAAAGCGTAGCAATTATAAAGCATATACCGCCCATTGTCGGTGTTCCCGACTTTCCCGCGTGCTCGGTGACGTACATATTGATCGGCTGATTAAGCTTTTTCGCGCGAAGCACCGGTAAAATAAGCCTTGTCGCAAGCACAGTGAAGCCGAATACCGCGAGACACACGATAATTGCCTCAATACCTATTATACGGTTAAATCCAATGCTTGTCAATCCCTCTATAAAATCGTAAAACATAATAATTGTCCTTTCCTTTGCTCCACCGTTTATTATTTCGCCATACCCATGGCTTCTATGAACTCTTCAAGCTTCATTGAGCGACTCGCCTTAAATAGTACCGCATCACCCGGCTGAAGCATATTTTTAATTTTTTCAGCGAATATCAGCTTCTTTTCAAGGTCTGTTTCGCAAAATACGCATGTTTCGTCAAATCCCGCATCGATCGCACCCTCAGCAATAAGATATGCGGACGAGCCGAAGGTAAATAGCAGGTCTATTCCCTTTGCCTTGATATACGATCCGATCCGCCTGTGCATCGAGTCAGAGCCTGTGCCAAGCTCCTTCATATCACCAAGCACCGCGATCCTTCTGCCCTTTACTTCAATTGTAGAAAGAGTATCAAGTGCGGCGCGCATCGATTCGGGAGCGGCATTATAGCAATCGGCAAGAACGGTCACACCGTCTTTTTCGTAAATATTCATTCTCATTTTGCCGGGAACGTAGGATGCGAGCCCGTCTCTTATATCCTGCTCGTCCACGCCTAAAAGGAATGCCGCAAAAGCCGCGAAGGCAGCATTGTAGGCAAAGTGCTCGCCAATAAGCGGAACGCAAAGATCAAACATAGCGCCCGAGACTGTGAAAAGATCGAAATGAGTTCCGTCCTTATCCACTCTTACGTTGCTGAAATGTGATCCGTTACTGACGTATACCGTTTCATATCTTTCACAGTAATGATCATCAAGCAAGGGCTCGTCGCCGTTCAAAAGCAGGAATCCGCCGTCGATAATGCCCTCACCGATCTCAAGCTTGGCTTTGGCGATGTTCTCTCGCGTGCCGAGATACTCAAGATGAGATGAACCGATATTGGTTATCATCGCGATAGTGGGATTCGCCGCCTTTGTCATTCTTCTGATCTCGCCGAAGCCGCTCATGCCCATTTCAAAAACCGCAACCTCGTGGTCTGCCGCCGCCATAAGCGACATAGGCATTCCTATAACGCTATTGAAATTTCCTTCAGTGTAGTAGGTCTTGAATTTTTTTGAAAGTATAGCCGCGCAAAGCTCCTTTGTGGTAGTCTTGCCTACGCTTCCGGTGATAGCAACTGTTGGCATATATTTCTCACCGCGGTAACCCTTAGCGCAATCGGCAAAGGCGTCGACGGTGTTTTCAACCACCACGTAAGCCACCGCCTTGCCCGAAATATTCGTTGGAACGTATTCGCAAAGAATACAGCGACATCCCGCCTCGATAGCTTTAATTATGTAGTCGTGACCGTCAACTCGCTCACCGCGAGTCGCCACGAACATAGTCTTGTCGTCTGCCTCGCGCGAGTCGGTGCATACGTATTCGAAATCGCAACCCAGCTCTCCCGTGAAATCGTAAAGTTCACCCGAGCAATAGGTAGCAATATTTCTCATATTTTCTTTTCCAAGACCTAATTTTATCTTCATTTATCATTTCTCCTTGATGAGTCTTAGCAAAATTTTGTTTTATCAAAAATACTTTCCAACAAGCTCTCTGACGATCTCCTTTTCGGAAAAGGCTCTCTTTCCCATACGGTCGATCTCGTATTCCTCGTGCCCCTTGCCGGCAAGCAGGATTATATCACCGCGCCGCGCATTTTTTATCACGTACTCAATAGCAGCTCTTCTTTCTTCGATCACCGTATACGTTCCACCGCAATATTTATCTATGCCGGACAGTATATCGTCAATTATCGCCCTCGGCTCCTCGCTTCGACTGTTATCCGAGGTTATCACCACATAATCTGCCATTGACGCGGCTATTTTGCCCATTAAAGGTCGCTTTTGCTTCTCGCGGTCTCCGCCGCAACCGAAAAGTAAAACTATTCGCTCGCCATGCCGCGCAAAGCTTCTTGCGGCGCGAAGCAGATTAGCAAGAGCATCGGGAGTATGCGCATAATCTATAAAGACAGAGAAATCAAGCTTCGAGCCAAGCTTCACTCTCTCAAGCCTGCCGCCGATACCGCAAAAATGCGCTAAAGTATCCTTGATTGATGCCGCATCGGCTCCCATTATATGGGAGGTAACCGCCGCCTGCATCGTATTCATTATATTGAAGCCCCCCACAAGCGGCGAGCGGACTCGCAATCTGAGATCCCTTGAGGTCAGCTTGTATTCGATCCCGCGCTCACCGAGAAGGTGAAGGTCTTCTGCAACAAAAGACGCGCGTCTTCCCTCCGACGAGCAGGTCGAGATCGGAATTTTTATCTTATCGGCAAGTAGCCTGCCGTAATAATCATCGTAATTTATAACCGCCCTGCGGCTCTTTTCAAAAAGACTCGCCTTGGCGCGGAAATATGATTCCATATCTCCGTGAAGATCAAGATGATCCTCGCTGAGATTTGTAAACACCGATATTTCAAAGGTGATCGGCTCAACCTTACGTAGCGCAAGCGCGTGGGAGGTGACCTCCATCACCGCGTATTCGCATCCGTCACCCACCATTTCCGAGAGTATCGCGTAAAGCTCCTCAGGATCGGGGGTCGTCATATTTGCGTTCGGGTCGTTGGATCTGATATTGATCTCTCTTTTGTAGCTCCTCGACCCGGTAGTACCGATAAGTCCGCAGGGCTTGTCGGCAGAATTCAGTATCTCATATATAAGTCGGCTGACCGAGGTCTTACCGTTTGTCCCCGTCACACCGATGATCTTCAATTTTTTCTGAGGCTCACCGTACCACACTGAGTATGCGGATGCAATAGCCTTCCTTGTGTCTTCAAATATTACCAAAGGAACGTCGATACGATCTACGTTCACTCTGCCCTCATTCACGGCAGATTCGGTTACCGCGACAGCCGCCGCTCCGCGCTTGACGGCTTCATGAATAAATTTGTGTCCGTCGGTGTGAAGTCCCTCAATTGCAAAGAAGATATTTCCCTGCTTTACACGCGACGATTCCGGACAAATGCCCGTAATATCAATGCTGTCCGCGTCGAAAGAGCCTACCGTGCGGAAAACCTTTGTCTTTTCAAGTAAATTTCTAAGTAGCATATTCCCCTCCGAAAAATATAAGTATCAGAACATTATATTTTTCGGAGGTTCAAAAAATGCAAGCAGAAGGATCATTCTCCCTCAATGTAATCGGGATTCTCAAAATCTTCGGGAGTTGCGAATATCAACTCGATAACGGTTCCCTTCTTAACCTTCGTGCCCGCCTCGATGGACTGGCTGTAAACGACGACGCCATCGCCGTTAAGATTGCTCTTGTTGCCGACGATCTTGACGTTAAGTCCAAGCTCGGCAAGATATCCTCTTGCTCTTATAAGATTAGATCCTGTCAGATCGGGAACGTAAACGTATTCCATCAGAGAGTCAAGATCCTCTCCCTCACCGGGCGCATAAAGATAAAGTATCGAGCTTTCCTTATCCACCTCGGTGTAGACCGCGGGCCACTGTGCCTTGATAGTATCGCCGCTACCTACAACGACGACCTTCTTGAATCCAAGCGCCTCCGCAAAAGCCTTGCTTCGATCAACGCTTCCCGTAACAAGCGCGGGTGCGCTGAGCGGCTCACTGTTTTCACCGTATTCGGGATTTACACCGTAATACGGCAATATTTGTTCCATAAGATTTGCTATATACGGCGCCGCGATGGTACTTGCATAAAGCACGCCCTCGGTGGGCTCGTCGACCATTATCAAAGCGGTAAGCTTGGGAGCATCAAAGGGAGCGTAGGCAATCGCCGAACAAACGTAAGGAGTAGCAGTATATTCGCTCTTGGTGTCCTTCTTTTCACTGGTACCCGTCTTTGCGGCTATTTTGTAGCCCTCAACGTAAGCGTTTCTCGAACCGCCGTCACCCGAAACGCCCTCTTCAAGCACGGTAGATACCTTCAGAGAGGTCGCCGCGCTGATCACCTGGCGGCGGATATTGTTTTCGTAGGAGTAAATGACGTTGCCCTCATTGTCGGTCACTTCCTTTATAAAATGAGGAGTGACGAGATAGCCGTCGTTAGCAACCGCGTTTATAGCGGTAAGATGTGCGATGGGGGAAATTTTGAAGTTCTGACCGAAGGAAGCAACCGCAAGATTAAGGTTTCTCTCCTCGCGGTAAATTCCGTTTTCATCGGTTGAATTGTAAGGAGAAAGGAAATCCGCATCGGTCCAGAAGGTCGAGCCCTTAGTGGTAACGCTCTCGCCCGAAATATCGATTCCCGACTTTTCAAAATAGCCGAATGCCGAGAAATAATCGAGATAGCGTGCCGCACCTATCTTTGCGCCTATGGTCATAAGCGCGGGGTTGCAGGATTGCTGAAGACCGGTTGCGAAGGAGATAGTACCGTGACCCGAGTGATCGTGACAGTGGATATTTCGGTCAAGCACCTGCTTAGAGCCCGTGCAGGTAACGAAATTGTGATCGTTATCGTCAACAAGGTTTTCCTCGTATGCCATCGCCGCGGTAATGACCTTAAAGGTCGAGCCGGGATAGTACATCTCGTTGATCGCCTTGTTGCTCCATGCCGACATCATCAGAGTCTGATGAAGCAGATCGTAGAATTTTTCAAAGGTGTCAAGAGGCTCCTTTACTGTGCTCGCCTTCTGCGAGGTCTTTCTGCAATAGATCTCAAGAGCGAGCGCGGCGTATTCGTCACTTCCCTCACGTAGTCCGCTTTCCTCAAGCTCAGCGCATCCTGCCGCAAGAACCTCCTTTAGCTGATAGTTCAGCTCTCTCGGATTATTCAGATCGTAGTTGGGATACACCGCCATAGCAAGTATCGCACCGGTCTCGGTATCCATAACTATTCCGCAGGCGCGGTTCTTACCGCCCGACTCGAGGTAGGTCGCCTTCAGCTGCTCCTCAAGCTCTGCCTGAATGTAAACGTCGATTGTCGTTGTAATGTTGTAGCCGTCGATCGCGGGAATGTAGCTCTCGTAATCGTATACAAGCTCGTTTCCGTAAGAGTCCTTGGCACCTATATACTTGCCGTCAGTACCTGCAAGTATCTCGTCGTACTGATATTCAAGACCGTAAAGTCCCTCACCGTCGCCGCCGGTAAAGCCAAGCACGTGGCAGGCAAGCTCGTTATAAGGATAATATCTCTTGCTTGTAGCCTGAAGATGAAGCAGTGCCATATCGTCAAGACCGCTCACGTCAAGAAATGCTCTTACCGCATCCGCCTGCTCCTCGCTTATATGTCTTTTCAATGTTCTGTCGCGGTATTTTACGTAATCCGCTTGCTTGATAACGTCGTCGTAGCTAAGCTCCAGCGTATCTATCGCCGAAACACCCTTTGCGATAACGTCGGCATAATCGATGCCGTCGTCAGCGCTCTTTCTCGCGATCGCCGCAGGATCAAGGAAGAGACGGTACGTCGTTATATTGGTGGCGATAACGATTCCGTTGGCGTCGTAAATGTTGCCCCTGTCCGCGTCGATGGTCGTCTCCTGCGTTATCTGATCCAACACCTTCTGCGAAAATTCATCAAAACGGAAGGTCTGATATATAAAGATCCTGAGAGCTAACACCAAAAACAGCGCGCTCAGAACAATACAAAGCCAGCCTGCGCGCAAGCGCACCTTTTTATTGGGCTTTCCACCTACCATTTGCCGTATCACTCCCTCCGTAAATGTATTTTGTCGAATAAAATTTGATTGCAAGCACTAAATTCTATGCCTTGTCCTCCGCCGATATTCCTTCCTCGAGAGTCCAATTATGCGTCATAAAATTTCCCAATAAATATTTTTAGGGCAAAGATGCATTTCGCCGCTCGTACTACGCGGTACAGGCGCGAGAATGCGTCTCGCCCTTAAAATTTCAATATTAATCACCAATGAGACCGATCGCCTTCAAAAGAGTTCTGATGAAGGATTCACCGACAAGACCCTTGTCGTATAACACTATTTTTTCATCCTCTTTCACGTCGATAAATACAGATTTCGCATACTCTCTGCTTATCATGTTGAATTCTTCGATCGCGACCCTTTTGATGTCAAGCATGTTGTTCTTGACCTCAAGGACGGTGGCGAGGTCATCCCTGACCTCCATCAGCTCCTCAACGTCGTCTTCAAGGATGCTGACTTCTCTCGAGGCGCGGCTTACCATAACGGCACTGCACACAATAAGCAGAAGCGACAGTGTCACAGCTGCTAAAGTGGGAATAACGCCGCGGGGAAATCTTTTCTTCTTTCCCTCGACGACCTCCTCCTCGACCTGCTTGCGAGCCTCGTTTACGATGTAACCGTTAACGAACTCCAGAGCGGTGTCCTTAGTGCGCCTTTTTATGGCAAGCCACAGAGCTTTTTTTGGCGGTTTACCCGATTCCTGCACGTTTTTTGCGCCCGCCTCTGCCTCATCATACTCCTTTTCCGCGCGAGAGTAGAAATGCGGCATTTTGTAGCCTCTGAGATCTTTATAATAAGCGGCAAAATCATCCGAGCTCATATAGCTCTTGCCGTCTATTCTCATAGTTCTGTATTTTTCATCGTATGCCGATACGCCGTCGATCTCAAGACCGAGCATTTCGGCGTTTCTGCGGATCTCGGCGCTCTTAGCCTCCGAAAGACCCGATTTTATGCCGCGATTTTTAAATCTTTCGCAAAGCATATCTATATAAAGCGCGCTGATGTCGATACCGCCGCATGCGCCGGTCGGACTTCCGACCATCGGCTCAGCCATTGCGGTGGCGACTCTTGCCCTCACCTTTTTCATCATCTTCCTCCATCAAATCAGGCTCTTCGACCGAATTCGACGGCGAATTCGCGAAAAGAGTCTATATTTTCTCCGCCACGCGGAGCTTTGCGCTTCTGGAGCGCGGATTTTCTTCAAGCTCAGCCTCACTCGGAAGAATGGGCTTTCTCGTTATTACATCGACCAAGGGCTTACGTCCGCAAACGCATATCGGAAGCGTTCTCGGGCAATTACAGCCGCTTGCAAGATCGGCGTAGGTCTGTTTTACTATTCTGTCCTCCAACGAATGGAAGGTGATTATCGCTATCCTGCCCTCGGGATTCAGTATGTCTACCGCGTTCCTTATGGTAGGCTCGATGGCGGCAAGCTCACCGTTTACCTCGATGCGTATCGCCTGGAAGGTCCTCTTTGCGGGGTGATGTCCTCCCTCTCGCGCCGCCGCGGGGATCGCGCTCTTGATTATATCAACAAGCTGACCCGTGGTCTTGATATCTTCCTTTTCGCGCGCTCTCACGATCGCCGCCGCTATCTTGGGAGCAAACCGTTCTTCGCCGAAATCGTATATGATCTTTTTGAGCTGATCCGCGCTGTAGGTATTGACCACAACGTAAGCGTCAAGCTCGTTTCGGCGGTCCATTCTCATATCCAGCGGAGCGTCGGTATTGTGAGTAAAGCCTCGCTCAGGAGTGTCAAGCTGATAGGATGAAACTCCAAGATCAAGCAAAACTCCGTCGATCTTATCGACACCGAGCATCTCGCAGCTCTCTTTTATTGACGAAAAATTATTTCTGACAAAGGTTACTCTGTCGCTATAATCGCGAAGCCTTTCGGTCGCCGCCGCAATAGCCGCGTCGTCGCGGTCTATGGCGATCAGCCTGCCGCCCTTGTCAAGCCTTTTGACAATCTCAAGCGAATGTCCTCCGCCTCCGGCGGTGCCGTCCACGTATATTCCGTCCGGCTTTATGTTAAGCGCCTCAATGCACTCGTCAAGCAGAACCGAGCGGTGTGAAAAATTGATCTTCTTCTCCATCAAAGTCCCAACCTTTCAAGCTCTGCGCGAATCGCCTTAGAATCCTCGTTCTCGACCTCGGCACGGTAGTTTTCCATCGACCAGATCTCGCAATAGTCGCTACAACCAACCACCATCGCCTCTTTTTTGATCTCGGCATACTCCAAAAGCGAGGTAGGAACAACAATTCTTCCCTGAGAATCGGGAGAGACCTGCGCCGCATTGCGGTGGAGATAGCGAAGCGCCTTTTCCGCAAGCCTTCTCTCCTGCGCCCTGATAGGAGCAAGATACTCATTCCACCCCTCAAGAGAATACGCCTTAAGTATCGGACCGCGAATGTCACGGACTATCATAAAGCTCTCGCCAAGCTCCTCGCGGAACTTCGCGGGAACGAATATTCTGTTTTTAGAATCAACGCTATGCTCGAATTCACCCGTAAACATCCGTTTTTCTACCTTCCTTGAGTTTGGCAGTTGAGACTTTGGAGCACGGATTTATTCACCACATCGCTACACTTTCGCTCCATTTCTCACCACCGTGATGTTAATATTATAATATACAATCCAAAAATAATCAAGGGGGTATTCCAAATTATCCGAAAAATTCGTTCAGTTTTTCAAAGATTTTTTATCTTTTTGTGTGATAATCCCTCCCACTAAAACCAAAAAGGATGCTATTTGATAGCTTTTTACAATTCTTTTCAAGTTCTTACAATTATTTCCAATTAACACAAAACAACGCTTATCACTAATGACCGATAATGATCATGAGCTAAGGATAAAAAAGCTCACAATTTTAAAGAGAAAAAAACACAACATTTCAAGAAAAAAAGCGGGAAATATCCAAAGAAAAAAGCGCGAAAATCGCGCTTTTTTTCTTCTTGGTTCAAAGCTCAGCTTCTCTTCACGTCATACTTTTTCACCCTCACGAAAAGCGACCTCAATGCCTTATAATCAAATGGGATCAAGGGATAAAGGTAACTTCTCTTCCCGTTCACCGTCTCGTTGGTAGCGATCAGCACGACCGTCAAAAGGCTTCCGCCAATAAAGCCCCACACGCCAAAGAGAGCCGTCAGTACAAGAAGTATGATTCTCATAAACTTGAAGGCATATCCAAGCTCATAGCTCCTCTGGGTGAAGTTGGCGATAGCCACAAATGCCATATAAAGTATGACCTCGGGTATCAGCCAGCCGATTTCAACCGCAAAATCTCCGAGAATAAGTCCTCCCACCACCGACAGCGAGTTGGAAAGCATGTTCGGGGTGTTGAGAGATGCCATTCTGAGTCCGTCAATAATAAATTCCACCAGCAATATCTGCGCTATCAGCGGTATTCTTCCCATTTCTCTCGGGATAATAAATCCGAGCCAATCGGGGACTAATCCCTGATGCGTAGCAAAAAGATACCATAGCGGAACGAGATAAAGCGCAAGCCAGAAAACTGCATAGCGGACGGCGCGTATATAGCTACCCGTCAGCGGCTGAAAATAAAAATCGTTGGTCTCCTGCATAAAATCGAAAATAGTGGCAGGCATCACCATAGCCTCGGGCGAATTGTCACAAAGGATCAGCACACTTCCCTCCAGCAGCTGCGCCGCGGCAGAATCGGGGCGCTCGGTAAATCTTATCTTCGGAAAAGGATTGTACCATTTCTTGCGAATAAGGCACTCGGCAAGCGACTCGTGACCGAGAGTTAGCGAGTCGGTATCGATGCTCCCGATCTTTCTTTTTAACTCACGAACGTAGTCGCCGTCTGCTCTATCCTTCATATAACATATAACAACGTCGGTTTTAGATGCCTTTCCCACCGACATATAGCACATTGTAAGAAGAGGACTCCGTATTCTGCGGCGTATAAGCGCGGTGTTGAATATCAGCGTCTCAACAAAACCGTCACGCGCTCCTCTCATCACCTTGTCGCCCTCCGGCTCACCGGTCTCTCTTGCAGGATAAGTCCGCGAGTCAACGATGATCGCGCTCTCCCCAAAGGTCGTTCCGAGCATCAGCGTAGCGCCCGATAGCACAAGGCTTATCATCTGATCGAGATCGGTCGAAACATTGCTCTCAACGTAAGGAATATGCGCCCTCAAAAAGCCCTCCGCCGCCCCGAGGGCAGGATCGGCGCTGCTACTTCCGTCGGTGTTATCTCCCAACCCCTTCAATGAATAAATATACGAGATCATCTTGGACATGACCGCGTCCTTAACGAATCCGTCAACGTAATAAAGCGTCAGCTCATCCGAGCCAACCTTCAGCACCTTTTTGATTATATCGAAGTTCTCATCAATACGCAATATACCGTCAACCAGCCTGACGTTATCAAAATAGTCATTCCCAAGTCGACTTTTTTTCTCCATAAGCTCCCACTCCTTCAAGCGACGCCGAGCGTCGACAAAATAATTTTTAAAATATTATCTGCGCCAAAAAAACAAAAATACGGCTTCGGAAACAATTCCAAAGCCGCAAATTCTACCTTTGTAGGATACAAATTCAACAATATTCAACAATATGTTTATTTTTCGACATATAGTTTAATTATTCGCCATCTTCACCGTCTTTTTTGACGTTTTTAAGCTCCATAAGCTCGCTAAGGAAGTGCTCAACGTCGGTAAACTCACGGTAAACAGAGGCAAAACGCACGTAAGCCACCTGATCTCTCGCCTTCAGCTTATCCATGACCATCTCACCGATCTTTGAGGTAGTTACCTCCTTGGTCAAAGAATTCTGAAGCTCGTTTTCTATCTCGGTCACGATCTCGTCGGCATTGACAGGTCTCTTCTGCGTTGCCTTAAGCACACCCGCAAGCAGCTTGGTACGGTCGAAAAGCTCGGTCTCTCCGTTCTTTTTTATAACGAATATCTGCACAGATTCAAGCATCTCAAAGGTGGTAAATCTCTTCTGACACACGGTGCATTCTCTTCTTCTTCTGATACTGTTTCCCTCATTGACCGGTCTTGAATCGAGAACCTTGCTTTCAGGGGAACCGCAAAAAGGACACTTCATTACATTTTCTCCTTTGGATTTCGGGTATTGCCCATTTGTATAATTATACCACATAATGTATGATTTGTAAAGCGAATTTTGAAACATTTTAAAACAAAAAAGATATTGACTTTTTATGCAATTAAATGTATAATATTATCACATATTTTTTTATGGAGTTACTGTTATGAAAAGAATTCTCACCATCCAGGACATTTCCTGTGTCGGAAAGTGCTCCTTGACCGTAGCACTCCCGATAATATCCTCCTTCGGTATTGAGGCGGCTATTCTGCCAACCGCCGTCCTTTCGACTCACACAGCATTCGGCAGCTTTACCTTCCGCGACCTCACCGAAGACGTTGAGCCTATCTGCAAGGTGTGGAAAGACGAGGGTATAGAATTCGACGGAATATACACCGGCTATCTCGGATCCAAGCAGCAGATCGACCTGGTGCTTGACATCTTCCGCGACTTTGGCGACGGAAAGCTCAAGTTTGTTGATCCCGCAATGGGCGATAACGGTTGCCTCTACAAGGGCTTTGACACCGAATTTGCTCACGAGATGGCAAGACTCTGCGCCGCGGCAGACGTGATAGTTCCCAACCTTACCGAGGCTTGCTTTATGCTTGATAAGCCCTATATCGCAAGCGGTTACAGCGAGGATTACGTCAAGGATATCCTCGTGTCTCTCACCGCCCTCGGTTGCAAGAAGGCAGTGCTTACCGGAATCGGCTTTACTCCCGACAAGCTCGGCTGCTACGGCTACGATAGCGAAAGCGGAGAATTCTTCTTCGATTATAACGAGAAGAAGCCTCAGAGCTTCCACGGCACTGGCGACATATTCGCGTCCGTCTGCTTCTCTGCCGTAATGAACGGCAAGACCCTCGCGGAAGGCTCGGCGATCGCCGCAGATTTCGTTTGCGATAGCATCGATGCTACCCTGAACGACGAAAAGCCTATCTGGTACGGAGTCAATTTCGAAAAATTGCTTGTAAAATAATTTCAAACAATACAAAACGGAGCAAGATTTCTTGCTCCGTTTTGTATTTCAGATTTTGATTTATGGGGAGGCGAAGTTGTGAGTTATGAGTCGGCAAAGCCAACGTTATGAGAAGCCTACGGCTTCGTTATGATATGATTCGCCTTGTAACTTCAAGCTGTGCGAAGCACATCATAACGATGCGAAGCATCTCATAACTCTAAACTTCGCCATAGGCGAATCATAGCTTCGCACCGTAAACGGTGCGATTTATCTCTCCAAAAAGCTCAAAATATCTCTCTTAACGTCCTCATAGCTGAAATCGTTAAGGATCTCGTGTCTTGCACCCTCGTAAATAATGCATCGCGCGTCGTGACCGCACTTTTTAAGCCCTTCCTCAACCTGACGGACGCCCTTTCCGTAATTTCCTACGGGGTCATCGCCACCTGCAACAAGCAATATCGGAATCCTCGGCATATTCTTGAACCACGCGCCTCGATTGGATTCCTTGAGCAGCCTCATAAGGTCGCCCATAGCACTCACCGTAAACTTAAAGGTGCAATATTCGTCCTTGCTGTATTTTTCACGTATACTGAGATCGGTTGAAAGCCATGATTGCGCGCTGGCATTCTCCTCCCCCTCAAATTTTGTATTGTATCCGCCGAAGGCAAGCTTATATGCAAGCGGAGATATGTGCTTCTCGCCCTTGAAAAGCTTTATAAGCGACATAAGCGCAATGCCAAGAGGCGCGGCGGGATTTGCGCCTCCAGTACCCATAATTATCAGCTTATTGGGGCGCACGTATTTTTCGGTAGCAAGTCGGGAAATAAATGATCCCATACTGTGACCCATAAGGTAATAAGGAAGTTTCCCATCGGGATCAAACTCGGCTCTCACGGCATCAGAAAAGACCTTAACGTCGCGGCAGAGCAGATCCCATCCGTCCTTTTTGGCGATAAATCCAAGCTCGCTTTTATCATTGACCGTCTTTCCGTGACCGAGATGGTCGTAGCCGAAGCAGATATATCCCTCATTCGCCAGCTCGCTCATTATTCTGTCGTAGCGTTCAATATATTCGGTCATTCCGTGCACGATGTGAAAGAATCCGCGCGCCTCCCCCTCGGGAAGATAAACAAAGCCCGAAAGATTGTGGATGCCGTCACAAGACAAAACCTTATATTCTCTTTTAACGTAAGACATTTTTAATCCTCCTCAGCAAATACTCTGCAAGCTCTGACCGCTCTTCTCCAACCGCCAAGAGCCTTTTTTCTTTCCTCTTCGCCTATCTCGGGTGTGAAGGTCTTGCCCGTACCCGAAAGCCTTGCAAGCTCCTCTCTGTCCTTGAAAAATCCAACGGCAAGACCTGCAAGATAAGCCGCACCCGCAGCAGTAGCCTCGGGATTTGCCGCGCGAGTCACCGAAATGCCCGAAATATCGCTCTGCATCTGCATAAGCAGACCGTTTGCAGACGCTCCGCCGTCGACTCGCAAAGAGGTGATCCCCTCGCCGCCGATAGCCGCCATATCGGAGTTCATAGCCGATATAACGTCCTCGCTCTGGTATGCTATCGACTCAAGCGCCGCTCTGATAATATGATTTTTGCCCGTACCGGCAGAAAGACCCACGACCGTTCCTCTCGCGTGCATATCCCAATGGGGCGCGCCAAGACCCGCAAATGCGGGAACAAGATAAACCCCGCCACTGTCTCCGACCTTGCGCGCAAAGTATTCGCTGTCATGAGATTCGTGTATCAGCTTCATTTCGTCGCGAAGCCAGCGGACGATAGCACCGCCCACGAAAACGCTACCTTCAAGAGCGTATTCGATAGGTCTGCCCGCTTCTCCGGCAGCAACCGTGGTCAAAAGACCGCTACGGCTCTCCACCGCATTCTCTCCGGTGTGCGCCAGCAGGAAGCAGCCCGTGCCGTATGTATTTTTAGCCTGACCCGGCTCAAAGCAGCATTGACCGAAAAGCGCCGCCTGCTGGTCACCCGCAATTCCCGAGATCGGAAGAGTTGCCCCCATACATTCGAAATAACCGTAGACCTCGCTGCTGCTCTTTATCTCGGGCAGAATGCTCTTGGGAATATCAAGGATCTCAAGCATTCTGTCATCCCACTCGCCGGTGTGGATGTTACAGAGCATTGTGCGCGATGCGTTGGTTCTGTCGGTGACGAAAACTCTGCCCTCGGTCAGCTTCCAGACGAGCCAGGTGTCCACCGTTCCAACCAAAAGCTCTCCGCTCTCGGCAAGCGCTCGCGCGCCCTCTACGTTGTCAAGTATCCACTTGATCTTCGTGCCGCTGAAATATGGGTCGATGCGAAGTCCCGTAGTCGCCTTTATATAGTCGCCGTAGCCCTTTTCCTCAAGAGAAGCGCAGATATCCGCGGTCCTGCGACACTGCCATACGATGGCGCGGCAGACAGGCTTGCCCGTGGTCTTGCTCCAAGCCACCACCGTCTCACGCTGATTTGTGATTCCGACCGCCGCGATCTCCTCGGGCTCGATCCCGCTCTTTGCAATACACTCGGTCAGCGCCGCATACTGATTAGCGTATATCTCCATAGGCTCCTGCTCCACCCAACCCGAGTGGGGGTAATATTGCGGAAACTCGTGCTGAGCCATAGAAACTATATCAGAATTTTTGTCAAAAAGTATCGCTCTCGCGCTGGTAGTTCCCTCGTCGAGGGCAAGGACGTATTTTTTCATAATTTTTTCTCCATATTAAATCAAACCGTAAAGAAGCATTCCCAGAACCGCAGAAATTCCTATCATAATTATGGGAGAAAGCTTCTTTTTTATAACCTTTTTTGCAAAAACCGAAATGCCGATAAGTAAAGCGAAGATCACTATTGCACGAAGGTCGATAGCGATGCCCGATCCGATAACCGACACTCCAAAAAGATTGCTTGAAAGCATTATTGTCGCAGTGGCTAAGATAAGACCTACCACAGAGGGTCTGATTCCGCTCATAAAAGCCTGAACCCCCGCATATTTCATAAGCCTTTTCAGTGCAATCGCAATAATAAGAATAATGATAAAGGACGGCAGAACGACACCGAGAGTCGCGCAGAGGGAGCCAAGAATTCCACCCTGCGAGCTACCCACAAAGGTCGCCATATTCACGGCAATAGGACCGGGCGTGGACTCGGCAACCGCGATCATATTAAGTAGCTCACCGTCGGTAAGCCACCCCTTGCCGAGACAAAGCTCTCGAATAAGCGAGATCATTCCGTAGCCGCCGCCAAAGGAAAACGCGCCAACCTCCAAAAAGGTGAGAAAAAGCTCAAGATATATCATGCTCTCCCCTCCTTATCCTTCGCCCTGGATACAAGGTAGAAGACCACACCGACTATTCCGCTGATAAGTATATAAAAAACCGTGGAAAAGTTCACCGCAAAGAGCGAGCAGGTGACCATCAAAATCAAAACCGTCCAGATGACGGAGAGATTGAAGGCGGTCTTTTTCATACCCTTGAGCATCTTAAGCCCTGCCGAGAAAATTATATAGATCACGCCGATCTGTATTCCTCTGAATGCATAGCCCACTATCTCAAAGGACAAAAACGCATCAAAGAAAAGCGAGATCAAATATATCACCGTAAATGACGGCAGACACATTCCGAGAGTCGCAACCAATGCGCCTAAAAATCCCATACGCTTATATCCTACGTAGGTCGAGGAATTTATCGCGATAGGACCGGGGGTTGATTCTGCGATCGCCGCAATATCAAGAAACTCTTCCTTCTCAAGCCAGCCCCTTTTGTCCACGAATTCGTTTTCAAGCAGGGCTATCATCGCGTATCCGCCGCCAAAGGTGAACGCGCCTATCTTCATCATTGCAAGGAAGATAGAAAAAAGCTCCTTTAATCTTTTCATTTTACCATTCCGTATCCGCCCGCGTACTTGCTGACCTCGCTGGCAACCACAAATACCTTGTTGTCGCAAACCTCTCTTATAGCCTTAAGAGTCTTTGGAGTCTCGCGGCGGGAGAGGACGATGAAGATCATATTCATCTTGTCCTTGGAGCCGTGACCCTCAAAAACGGTATATCCCATATTGTTTTCTTTAAGATAAGCGGTGATCTTCTCGGTGCTCTCGTCGCTTGCGATCAGCTCAAGGTTTGACGTTCCGAGCGCAATCTTGCTCTCAATCGTAGAGCCGAGGAAGAGTCCGGTGGCATATCCTACGCAATAGAAGACCAAAAGCAGCGGATCGTTTCCGAGAGTGCCGATGAGCGTGGAAATAACGAGACCCCAGATCATGCATTCCACAAATCCAAGTCCTGCCGCCTTGAGTCTCTGACCCTTGACCATCATGCAGGTCTTCAGCGACTGAATGGTGATCTCAACTATCTTCGCGCCGCACACGAGAAGGCAGACGAGAATGGGACTTATGCCCCTCAGCATATCAATAAATTCGCTCATACTAATTTTTATCCTCCATAATTCATATATCAATTTTATTGTAACACAACAAAATAAAAAAATCAATATCTCGCGCGGAAATATTGACACATTTTTCTTTTTGTGATAAAATGGGTTATAGCCTATAAATGACTAACAAATACAAATTTTCAGGAGTTAAAAATGAACACTACCGAAAGATTTTTAAAATACGTTTCCTTCCCCACCATGTCCGACGAGAAGAGCGAGACCTGCCCCTCAAGCGCAAAGCAGCTCTCTCTCAGCCGCTATCTTGCCGAGGAGTTGAAATCTCTCGGACTTTCCGACGTCGAGCTTGACGAAAAGGGATATCTCTATGCCACTCTCGAGGCAAATTGCGATTGCAAGACCGTTATCGGTCTTATCGCCCACGTAGACACCTCAGATGCTTGCGCAGACGAGCCTATCAAGACAAAGATCGTAAAATACGATGGCGGCGCGGTCTGCCTCAACGAAGAAAAGGGTATCTTCCTCACCCCCGAGGAATATCCCTCAATGAACCGCTACGTCGGCGATCACCTTATCGTAACCGACGGAACAACGCTCTTAGGAGCTGACGACAAGGCAGGAGTTTGCGCTATCGTCTCGGCGATCGAGAGAATTATCAAGAGCGGAGCTCCTCACGGCACGGTCAAGATCGGCTTTACCCCCGACGAGGAGATCGGACGCGGCGCAGACTACTTTGACGTTGAGAAATTCGGCGCGGATTATGCCTACACTATCGACGGCGGCGCTTTGGGCGAGCTTGAATATGAGAATTTCAATGCCGCAGGTGCTAAGGCAGAGTTCTTCGGCGTATCGATCCATCCCGGAAGCGCAAAGGACAAGATGAAGAACGCTCAGCTTATGGCTATGGACTTCAATTCTCTCCTTCCTGCCAATGAGATCCCCGCTATGACCGAGGGATACGAGGGATTTTTCCACCTCTGCGATATGAAGGGCGATTGCGAAAATGCCGAGCTCTTCTATATCATCCGTGACCACGACAGAGCAAAATTCGAGGAGAAAAAGGCGGTATTCGCATCGGTTTGCGAGAAGATCAACGAAAAATACGGAACCGGCAGCTGCTCTGTTACCGTCAAGGACTCCTACTACAACATGAAGGAGATCATCGACAAAAATATGTTCACCATCGAACGCGCAATTGCCGCTATGAAGGCGGTTGGCGTTGAGCCCGAGATCACGCCCATCAGAGGCGGCACAGACGGCGCGCGTCTCTCCTTTATGGGCCTCCCCTGCCCCAATATCTGCACAGGCGGCGAGAATTTCCACTCCAGGTTCGAATACCTCCCCGTGGAGTCGCTCGAAAAGGTCGTTGATATAGTTGAGAGAATCATTCTTGACGTCGTTTGACAGATCAGCATTTTAAACGAGGCTTAGCTATTATGGATACGATTAAAATCAATAAACAAAGCACACTAATGGTAGCTCACGCAGGGCTTTCGGGCATGGAAACTCCCAATACCTCCGCCGGCTTTATCGCCGCGGGCAATCGTTCATATTGGGCGATCGAATGTGATCTGATCTGCGCCAAGGACGGCTTCGTCATAATTCACAATCCCACCACTGCCGGCGCGTCGCCAACAGAGCTCAGCGTACCCGAAAGTACGGTTGAGGAGCTTCAAGCTATTACTCTTTATGACAAACCGTTTTTTCACGGTATGGAGAGCTTCGGACTGAGCACAGACGGGAATGGCACGCGCGCCGACCTGCGCATTCCCACCCTGCGCGAATATATCCGAATTTGCAAAAAATACGGCAAGATATGTCTCCTTGAGCTTAAAAGACCGATGACCGCAGATGAGATATCAGGGGTGATAGAGGAATATAAGCAGGAGAACTACCTTGACGGAGTGGTTTTCATATCATTTCACAGAAATAATTTAGATGAGGTTCGCCGTCAGCTTCCTGGCGCTTCGGTTCAGCTTCTGACGGCTGAAAAGCAGATATTCACCGATGAATTTCTCGACGAGCTTGCAAAATGCGGCTTTGACCTTGATATCCACATTTTCACTACCACCAAGGAGCTTGTTGACAGAATTCATCAAAGAGGAATGAAGGTCAACGTCTGGACCTGCGATTGGCTCGATAAAGCCGAAAAGCTTGTCGAGTGGGGCGTGGACTATATCACGACGAATATATTTGAATAATAACGACAAAAGTCTGTCTCGAATGCAATAAAAAGCATTTGAGACAGACTTTTTTTGTATAAATTGGTGTTTAGCGGTGCGAGTGCAGAGTGCCGCTTGGGGCGTGGGGGGGTGGGGGTGCAAACCTCCGTCGTCGGGTTTGC
>JBGVHJ010000127.1:0-20725 GCA_045122255.1 Eubacteriales bacterium
GGGGGACCGCAACGCGGTGGATGAGGAGATCATTTGCAGATTTATAAGATGGCTTTACAACCGACCTCACCCATAACAATCCCTTTTAGAATAACGCTATTGGTGAAAATCTTTTAAGACATTTTATCCATTAAAGGGCGATCTCCTCATCCACCACTGCGTGGTCCCCCTTCTCCGCTGGAGAAGGCTATTCTCACCGATAAACTGCAATTTAACTCAACAACACCACAAAACAAGCCTCGCCTTTTTGCGGCGAGGCTGAAAATGTTTTTAAGCAAAATATCCCATAGCGGTTACGGCTACGAAAAGCGTTGCGGCAACGATGGCGCATATCATCGTGGGGCGATAGGTAAGGCAATCCTTTAAGAACGCACCCAGTTTTTTGAAGCTGACGGAGGGAAGAGAAGACTTTTCCTCGCCCGCCGCAATTCTTTCCGCCTTGACTCGGTATATTCTCGCCGCCTCTGAGAAGAAGAGAATTGACGAGATAAGCCAAGCGGCGATCACGATAATTATAAGAAGAAGGGTATTTTGTGCGGAAATGAAATATTTGGCAACGTTAGTTTGCAGGAAAACTCCGTAAAGATTGAATATGAAATGGACTATCACGGACGAGAAGAGAGATCCCGTAACGTTTCTGATAAAGCAATAGGTCAGTGCGCAGAGAAGCGCCGCAGGGAATCCTCCGAGGGTAAAGGCGAACGCGGAGGAAATGACCGACGTGATCGCAATGGCGAAGAACTCGTCCTTTTCGGAGAATTGAGAATAGAGCAAGCCTCTGAACAGCGCCTCCTCAATAATTGCCGGGGTAACGGCATAGACGATCGCAAGATAGGGATATGACGTTGTGAATTCGCCTACTCCGGCGGTAAACGATCCCAGCAGAGTGAATCCGCGAGACACGTCGTAAACTCCTCCGAGACAAATGTTGAGGACGAGAGAGGTGGTTATAAGAAAAAGTGACGTAAAGATGATCAAAAATACGTGCTCGGCTCTGATGCGGTGAAAGCCAAGCCCCTTAATTTTCGCAAATTGCGAGCGATCGGGGTAGAGGATCATCATAAAAAGGTAGGCGGGCGCCAACAGTATCAGCACCTGTGAGATAAAAGGGGAGAGCAGGTCGCCGCCGAAGGGATAAACGAATTTATCTATAAGCGAGGCGATAAAGGCTATTCCCATACAGATAGCTATCAATAAGGTCGGCAAAAAAATGCTCTTTTGATCGGAATTCGACGCTCCCCCGGCGACGAATTGCTTATTGTTATTTTCTTTTGTCATTTTATTTATAAAAAACCGAATTTTTGATTCTGTCGGCGGTTTCGTTGTCCTTGAGTACGCGGACGAGCTCAAGACCGAACTCGAAAGCCGCGCCCATGCCCTTGGCGGTGATGACGTTGCCGTCGCGCACGACGGTCTCGCTCTCGGAAACGGTGGCTCCCGAAAGATACTCCTCAAAGCCGGGGTAACAAACGGCGCGCTTGCCATTGAGGTATCCTCTCTTGCCGAGAACCAGGGGCGCGGCGCAGATAGCGCAGAGATAGGCTCCCTTTTTAGCGGCGACCTTCAGCGCGGCATCGACTGTCTTGCTTTCGTCAAGATTGGTGGAGCCGGGCATACCGCCGGGGAGAATTATCATATCGGGTGCGCTGTCGCGATAGAGGACGTCGGGTATGTCCGCCTGCACCATAATTCCGTGAGCTCCCGCTATCAGATCCTTGCCGCCAACACCGACGGTGGTGACTTCAAGACCTGCGCGGCGCAAAATATCAAGGGGGCAGAGAGCCTCGACCTCTTCGAAGCCGTCTGCTAAAAACATGTAGATCATAATTCGGTTTCCTTTTATAGTTGATATTTTATTGATTCAAAAGATAGAATAGAAATCCCATCACTTTTTACGTACTATCTTTCCCTCAAACATATTCTCAAATTCTTCGATGGTTCCTTCCACTATAAGATTCTTTTGGCAAACAAAGCGTGGAGGAAAATTAGGTCCTTCCGAAAATTTGAAAACATACCAGTCGCCACAGTCGTAAATATATTCAACCTTTGAAAGACTTCTGTCGTCGGTATACTGTTCCGCAAAGATAACTACAAGATCATCTTCTGTATCAATTCTCAATTCGTGAGGAGCTATTCTATCCATATCCTTCAGCGAAGGTGCCAAAAAAGCACCGCCTACAGCTACCAACCAACACAGGACATATACTATAACTCCGGCCACAGGAGGAAAGAATTGACATGCAAACAATATTACAGGAACAGCAATAACTGCCCCACCTATTGCTGCTGCAATAACCCCCACAAGTGAGTCTCTTGTCCTCATATACTTCTTACACTCTTTTGATAATTCACCTTGAAATTTAATCATATGTTGTTCTCCCTTTGATGATATTTGTTTACCCTGCAGGGTGTGAATAAGCAGGGACACTTGCTGCGGCGGTATATGCGGACGGCTCAACTTAAACTTTTTGTACGGTTTAAGCAGATGAGTTTTATGTTATTTTAATCTTTGTAATTAAAGTATAGCATAATGGCGGGATTTTGTCAACGAGAAAAAGTGCAGAAAAATCCATATTTGGACATATTTATTTTGGATTATTCTATTGACTTTTTTTATTGAAGGATTATAATTATAATGAGTAAGAATGCGGCATTTGCCGAAAAACAGTTTTTGCGTATTACGGAAAGGAAAGAAAATGACTCGTTCTGTTGCAAAAAAGCAATATAGCATGACCGAGGGACCTCTGCTTGGTAAAATGCTGAAATATGCCCTGCCCTTGATGGCGACGGGACTTTTGCAGGTGCTTTACAATGCGTCCGACATGATCGTTGTCGGAAACTTCTCGTCGGCGGGAAGTGTGGCGATGGGTGCGGTCGGCTCATGCGGTCCGCTTATAAACCTGCTTGTAAACGCGTTTATGGGACTTTCGGTAGGTACCGGTATATGCGTGGCGCAGGGAATAGGCGCTAAAAAGAACCAAGAGGTCAAAAGCGTAGTACATACGTCGCTTCTGGGCGGTCTTATTTGCGGAATTTTCGTTGGTGTTTTCGGTTTTATTATGTGCGAGCCGCTACTTATGCTCATGCTTGGCAATGGGGCAGAAACTCAAAAGACGCTTATAGAGGCGGTGCCCTACATGAGAGCCTATTTCGTGGGCATGCCGGCAATGATGGTATATAACTTTCTGGCATCGGCGCTAAGATCGTCGGGAGACACCAAGCGTCCCCTTATATTCCTTGCGATATCGGGTCTTCTCAACGTGGGAATGAACCTTGTTATGGTGCTGGGCTTTGGCATGGGAGCTATCGGTGTCGGAATTGCGACCAGCTTCGCTCAATATGCGGCGGCGGCAATGATACTGATCTATATGTGCCGATACAGTGGCCTCTGCAAGATCCATCTCCGCGAGATCAGGCTGAAGAAGGAAGACATAAAGGCGGTAGTGCGCAACGGTCTGCCTGCAGGACTCCAGAGCGTTGTATTTTCGATCTCAAACGTGCTTATTCAGTCTACGATAAACTCCTACGGTGACGCGGTCATCGCAGGTAGCGCGGCGGCAGGAAATATTGAGGGCTTCATTTACATAGCGATGAACTCGCTTTATCAGACCGCTATGACCTTTGCGGGTCAGAACGTCGGTGCGGAAAAGATCGAGAGAGTAAAGAAGATCGGATTTATCTCGGTTACGGTGGTTATCATTACGGGCGTTCTGATCGGAGGCGTATGCCTTGCATTCGGAGATCAGCTTCTTGCGCTGTACATCAGCGATAAGTCAGAAGATGCGGCGATTGAGGAGGAGATACCCGAAGGGGAGAGCGGCGCACTTATAGAGAGCGCACCGCTTGAATCCGGTGACGTCGCCGAGCCCGGAGAAGAAGGCGAGGATGAGGTTTCGGTCGAAGAGGTGCGAGCGGCGGGAAGGATCAGGCTTACGATGATTTGTACCACGTATTTCCTTTGCGGAGTTATGGAGGTCCTCAGCGGACTTATGAGAGGAATGGGCAAGCCGGTAATTCCTATGATCGTGTCGATCCTCGGCTCTTGCGTGCTCCGTATATTCTGGATAGTCACAATATGTAATATTCTTTTCCCCGGACAGATCGAGCTGCTTTATTTAGCTTATCCCGTCACGTGGATAATAACGTCGGCGGCGCACCTTGTTTGCTGTGTTATGACGTATAAGCATCTTATCAGGCAGAGAGACGCGAGAAACGCGCTTCTTGCCGAGGCAGAGGAGCAAAATCTTATCGGAAGCCACTCTTAGGCTAAAGTGTAACAAAAAAAGTTATATAAATTATTAAAAATTTACTTATTGCCACTTGATAAAAGAAGAAAAATGTGGTAAACTATAATTTGGTAAAAAATTTGCGCGAGGAAACTCGCAGATATAAGAAAGGTGGATCATAAAATGACCTACAACAAGAAGTCTATCGAAGACGTTGTTATCAACGCGGGCACAAAGGTTTTCGTTCGTTGCGATTTCAACGTACCCAGCAAGGACGGTGTTATCACCTCCGACAAGAGAATCGTAGAAGCACTCCCCACTATCAAGTACCTTATGGCTAAGGGCGCAAAGGTAATTCTTGCTTCCCACATGGGCAAGCCCCACAACGTATTTACCCCCGGCTTCAAGCTCACCAAGAAGGAGCTTAAGAAGGTTGCTGAGCTTCCCGAGGCTGAGCAGGCAGCAGCTACCGCCGAGTATCTTGAGAAGGCTAAGAAGGACGTTAAGAAGTTCTCTCTCAAGATCGTAGCTGACAGACTTAACGAGTACCTCGACGGCAAGGTTGCATTCGCATCCGACATCGTTGGCGACGACGCTAAGGCAAAGATCGCCGCTATGGAAAACGGCACCTGTGTTCTTCTTGAGAACGTTCGCTTCGATGCAGGCGAAGAGAAGAACAAGCCCGAGTTTGCAAAGGCTTTGGCTGACCTCTGCGGCGAGGACGGACTTTACGTAAACGACGCGTTCGGTACCGCTCACAGAGCACACGCTTCCACCGCAGGCGTTGCCGCATATCTCCCCGCAGTTTGCGGTTACCTTATCGGTAAGGAGATCGGCGTTATGGGTAAGGCATTGGCTGACCCCGAGAGACCCTTCGTTGCTATTCTCGGCGGCGCAAAGGTTTCCGACAAGCTCAACGTTATCAACAATCTTCTTTCCAAGGTTGACACCCTTATCATCGGTGGCGGTATGGCATACACCTTCCTCGCAGCTAAGGGCTACGGTGTAGGTCAGTCTCTCCTCGACACCGAGAAGATCGACTACTGCCGTGAAATGATGGCAAAGGCAGAAGCTAACGGCGTTCAGCTTCTTCTCCCCATCGACTGCACCACTATTGCAGAGTTCCCCAATCCCATCGACGCTCCCATTGAGACCGTTATCGTTGACGCTGACAAGATCCCCGCAGACAGAGAGAGCGCAGACATCGGTCCCAAGACCATGGCTCTTTATGCTGAGGCTGTTAAGGCTGCTAAGACCGTTGTCTGGAACGGACCTATGGGCGTATTCGAGAACCCCACCCTTGCAAAGGGTACTATCTCCGTAGCACAGGCACTTGCTGACAGCGATTGCATCTCTATCGTAGGCGGCGGTGACAGTGCGGCTGCTTGTGAGACTCTCGGCTTTGCTGACAGAATCACTCACATTTCCACCGGTGGCGGCGCATCCCTTGAGTTCTTGGAAGGACTTGAGCTTCCCGGTATTGCGGCTCTCATGGACAAATAATAAGTCCATTTCAGCCTTGAAAAATTTCCCAATGCGGCGTTGCTCCTCAAAAGCGGCTCGACTTACGGCAGTAAGCCTTCGCCTTGCTTTCTCCGGTGCGATACGCAAGCCAAGGCTTGCTGACCGCTTGCCTAACGGCTAAGCGCCTTGTCTTGAAACAAATTTATGCGGTCTTTGTTGGCTTGAAAAGTTAGTTTTCAATTCGGTTCACGGTGAACCCGTAGGGGAGGGGCTTGCTCCTCCCTCAAATAAAAAATACTTAAAAGGAATTTTTTGAAAATGAGAAGATACGTAATTGCAGGAAACTGGAAAATGAATATGACTCCCAATAAGGCAAAGGCTCTTATTGAGGAGATGAAGCCTCTTGTTGCAGGCAAGGACAACTGTGACGTTGTTCTTTGCGTACCCGCAATCGACATTCCCGCGGCTATCGAGGCAGCTGCAGGCTCTAACATTAAGATCGGTGCTGAGAACGTTCACTTCAAGGCATCCGGCGCTTACACCGGCGAGATCTCCGCTGAGATGCTCTGCGAGGCTGGTGTTGAGTACGTTGTTATCGGTCACAGCGAGAGAAGACAGTACTTCGGCGAGACCGACCAGACCGTTAACCTCAGAACCCTTGCAGCTCTTAACGCAGGTCTCAAGGCTATCGTTTGCGTAGGTGAGACCCTTGAGCAGAGAGAGCTCGGCTACACCGAGACTCTTCTTAAGTTCCAGACCAAGATGGCTCTTACAAACGTTACCGCTGAGCAGATGAAGAACGTTATCATCGCTTACGAGCCTGTTTGGGCTATCGGTACCGGTGTTACCGCAACTGCTGATCAGGCAGACGAGGGTAACGGTTACGTCAGAGCTGCTGTTGCCGAGATGTTCGGAGCAGAGATCGCGGCTGAGACCACCGTTCAGTACGGCGGTTCTATGAACGACAAGAACGCGGCAGAGCTTCTTTCCAAGGAGAACGTTGACGGCGGTCTTATCGGCGGCGCATCCCTTAAGAGCGCAGCTTTCGCGGCTATCGTTGACGCAGCACAGTAATTAGATTTTGTTATATGCAGGGGGAGGGCGAACCATTTTTAACAAAGGTTAGCCCTCCCCCAGCACACCCTCCCACTCCAAAAACTTTAAAAAATGGTATAGTTTAAAAGTAAAGTCCGTTTTGTAGCCGTGAGATAATTCCACGGCTATATTTTTTTGAATTTTACAAAAAACTATTGACAAATTCGATCCGTTTTGATATAATAACACTTGATATATAACGAATGGTATATTAAGGAGAAGATTATGCCACCAAAGGTAAAAATTACGAAACAAGACATAATTGACAAGGCTTTAACTCTTGTCAGAGAGGGCGGAGCGGAGGCTATCAACGCTCGCGGCATCGCAAATGCTCTGAATTGCTCAACTCAGCCGATCTTTTCAAATTTCGAGTCTATGGAGGACCTTGAAAGATCGGTTTTTGCCGCCGCGTTTGAAAAATATCTCGGCTTTATCACCGAGGAGGTGAAAAGCGAAAAGTATCCTCCCTATAAGGCATTCGGTATGGCTTATATTCGCTTTGCCAAGGAGGAAAAGGAGCTTTTCAAGCTGATATTTATGTGTGACAGAAAGGGCGAGGAGGCTGCGCCGTCTGTAGATTTTGAAGCTTCTGTCGAAATGATAATGCAGGCAAACGGTTGCGATCGGGAGAAGGCGATGCTTTTGCACCTTGAAATGTGGGCATGCGTTCACGGTATTGCCACTATGATGGCAACGTCATTTTTGGAATTGGACTTTGAGCTTATCAGCGAAATGGTGTCAGACGTATATCAAGGGCTTCGCATGAGACTTTTGAATGGAGGTAATGCCGATGGATGCAATTAAAATTGAAGGCTTGACAAAAAAATACCGCAAGGTAGTGGCGGTCGATAATCTGTCACTGTGTGTTAAGGAGGGTGAGCTTTTCGCGCTTCTGGGAGTAAACGGCGCGGGAAAGACTACCACCGTCAAAATGCTTTCCTGCCTTACTGAGCCTACGGCGGGAGACGCATATCTGCTTGGTAAAAGCATCCGACAGGAAGCAAGCGACGTGAAATCCATCATAGCCGTCTCGCCACAGGAGACCGCCGTGGCTCCCGGACTTACCTCAAAAGAAAACCTTGAGCTGATCTGCGGTGTACATGGCTTCTCGAAGGATAAAAGGAAAGAAAAGATAAAAGAGCTGACGCGCTTGTTTGGTCTTGAAAGCATACTTGAAAGACGGGCGGGAAAGCTTTCCGGCGGTTGGCAGAGGAGACTGAGCATTGCGATGGCGCTTATAAGTGAGCCGAAAATTCTTTTTCTTGACGAGCCTACCTTGGGCCTTGACGTGATCGCCCGAAGCGGCCTTTGGGATATCATCCGTGCTCTGAAGGGAAAGGTTACAATAATCCTTACCACTCACTATATGGAGGAGGCGGAGGCGCTTTCCGACAGAATTGCCATTATGCGCGACGGTAAGCTTCTCATTTGTGATACGTCCGTGGAAATCAAGCGAGTTGCCGAGACCGACAGCTTTGAAGAAGCCTTTATCCGAATAGTTAAGGGGGTGGAGAAATGAGAATGCTTGCTTTTGCCAAAAGGAACACCAAGGAGCTGCTGCGAGATCCGTTGACCGTCATATTCGGCATCGGTTTTCCCGTCGTACTGTTGCTTTTGCTCAGCGCGATACAGGCAAATATTCCCGTGCCGTTGTTTGAAATAGCTCATCTCACACCCGGAATAACGGTTTTTGGGTTATCCTTTATGACTCTGTTTTCGGCTACCATAATATCGAAGGATAGGGGAAGCTCACTGTTTCAAAGACTCTATACCACGCCAATGACGCCCGCCGATTTTATTTTGGGCTACACCTTGCCCATTATACCCGTCGCCGTGGCGCAAAGCGCGGTCTGTTATGCCGTAGCGGTTTTGCTTGGACTTGAAATAACGGTCAATATACTGTTAGCAATTGTTTTCGTCATTCCGACATCGTTGCTTTTCGTATCCCTCGGTCTGCTTTTTGGTAGTATTCTCAGCGACAAGCAGGTGGGAGGAATCTGCGGTGCACTTCTGACTAATCTGTCTGCGTGGCTTTCGGGCACTTGGTTTGATCTTGAGCTTGTAGGCGGCACGTTTAAAAATATTGCATATGCTTTGCCCTTCGTTCACGCGGTGGAGATGGAAAGAGCAGTGCTTTCGGGCAACATTGGCGGCATTTTCCCTCACCTTTGGTGGGTGCTGGGATACAGTATAGCCGCAACCGTTGCCGCGATATTGCTGTTTTTGAGGCAGATGAAGAAGCAATAAGACGACAAAACAAAATTTGAAATCAACACTAAAAAGCTATCCCGTGAAAAAACTTGTCGGGATAGCTTTTTTAAAAAACCTCTTTACAATTTCCAAAATTTGTGATATAATGATTTTGCGACACAAATGAATATTTTGATTTTTTGCGGCAAGCATATATTTTTACTCTTTGGTAAAAATGTATGCTCTGTTCTGTATGCTTGCCGCGTAAAGAATTTTCATTTGTGTCGCAACAATGAGGCATACGTTTTTCGGTGCGTAGCTTCATTGTTACGCACCTTTTTGTTTTTTGGAGGATTTTTGATATGAAACTACTTATCGCAGGCTCTCGCTCAATAACCGATTTTGATCTCGCTCCCTATATCTCTGACGAGGTCGATGAAATAATCTCGGGCGGCGCAAACGGCATTGACACCCTTGCCGAAAAATATGCCGACGAGCATCGCATATCAAAGCATATCATCCGTCCAAAGTATCATTTATATAAAAGAGCCGCGCCCATCAAGCGCAATAGGGAAATGGTCGTGCTCGCCGACGCTGTGCTCATTATCTGGGACGGAGAATCAAAAGGTACGCTTTCAACAATTAATTTTGCAAAAGAGAATAATAAGCCGATCAAAGTTGTAAATTTGAAAGAAACGGAGAACTGAAATTCTCCGTTTTTCTTTGTTCTATATTATTTATAAATACTTATTCAAATCAAATTTTGCGAGGCGGATGTGCTTTCTTGAAACTGTGTAAGACATTGCAAGCTCGTTCTCGCCAAAATACTGCACGAAGGGATAGAAGCAGCTTGTGTGCATCTTTGCCTGCAGAACTATCTCGCTTTTTGTAATATCCTCGGTATTGATCTTTACTATTCCGATATGCTCACGGTCGATGGGGGCGTGGAAAAGATACAATTCGCCACCATAAAGGATCATATCGCCTCTGGATTGACAATCCTCTATTTCAACCGGTGTTTCCCAGGTATTTTTGTCAAGATCGTACACGGTCAAAAAGCCGCACTTGTTGGCATCCTGCTGTCGCACAAAATAATAGACCTTGTTGTCAAGCACGTAGGTTGCGTTTTCCCATCTGGAATCGTTAATGAAATCGGGTTGAGACACGTATTCCCAGGTTATAAGGTCACAGCTTTTGATAATGCAGGTGAAGTCTCCGCTATAAAGTCCCGAATAGCAATAATTCTTTCCGTTCTCCATACGGTAAGACTGCTTTTGCATAATACCGATGTCGGAATACATTCTCTTGCAGGGAATACCGTTTGCGGCGAGTGCGGTTTTGATTCCGCTGACCGAAAGATCGTTTACGGTGTCGCCAACCTTGAATTTGTTAACGCCTATTTCACCCATTGTTTTAGTGGAGATGGTGAAGGGACAGTAAAAACGGTAATAGTTTGTGTCTGTAGTGCGCGCGGTCCAAAGAATGAAAAGGGTATCCTCGTCCTTCTGCATAAAAATGCTGTCGTAAACCATATCAATGGTTTTGTCACCCACCTTATCGCCGGTGGTCTGGAGATCGATAAATACCTTGTTGTCAATATCGTTTATATCGGCATAAACGAATCTTGCCGTTTGGTTCTTGGGATCCTCGGAGGGTTCCTTGGTGTTCGCGTAATAGGTCATATATACCGTGTCGCCGATGACCTTGAAGGTTGATACGTGAGCCATTTTATCGCCCTCTTTTTCGAAATCCGAAACGAAGCGGTCGGTTATTTCCCAGGCGAAGGCATTACCTTTTTCGATGATGCTTTCGTCGACGTCCGCGCTTATTCTTCTTGCAACGTTCGAGATGGGCGCGCCTGCCGAAATCAAAAGCTCCTTTTCGGTTTTGCAATCAGCGGAAAAAATACTTTTGTTCATTGTTTTTTTCTCCTTTTTATTAAAAAAGTTATTAAAAATATTAATATCGACAATATAGAAATTGATTCGTTGATGATTCCTATGTAAGAGCCGATATGAATGTCATATATCATAAACGACAGGCAAACGGGAATTGATAAAAGCTTTGTCAGCAGAGGGTTATCTATCCACAGTAATACCGTTACAAGGGCAGATGCCGCAATGGGAAGTATGTTTATGGGCGACGAAAAGGTGCTGATTCCGAGACAAAAATTTATGAATATAAATATTATGGGCCACAAAACGAAATTAGCCCATTTGTGCTTTTTGCGGTTAACGAATACCAGCTCTCGTGCAATTCCAACCAGATTGGGTATTGCTCCCGCTACGCCGCCGATGCATAAATAATGCACTACCCAGCAAACGTCGGCTATGAGCTTTGAGATCAGTATCCCTTTGCGCGATTTTTGTTGATATATGGAAAACAGTGCGATCATAGCACCTATTCCGAAAATTAACGAAACAATTTCCATGTTTTATATGAATTCCTTCTTGAAAAAAATCAAAATATGTGTTATCATTATTATATTGGAGTGAAAAAATAAAATCAATAGCTTATATTGGATAAAATTAACACTATATTGGTAAAGGAGAGGGGCATGCTCGGAATAAGGCACGAGGAATACCGTCATTTTACTGACGGACTTCCGTTTTTATTGCACGTTAATATAAATAGGAACAACCTGAATTACAGCAAGGAGAGCAACTGGCACGAAAATCTTGAGATCCAGCTGTGTGACGAGGGTCGCGGTTACGTTCTGCTCAATGCTGAGAGGTATGAAATAGAAAAGAACGATATAGTCGTTGCAAATTCCGACGTGATACACTATACGGGCGCGGAAAAGGAAATGACGTATAGCTGTCTGATCATCAGTACCGAATTTTGCAGAAATATCGGATTTTTGCCGCAATCCGTGCTTTTTGAGCCGATAATAAAGAGTGAGGCTTTAAAAAATTTATTCGTTGAGCTGAAAAAGCTTTATGCCGACAGCGCGGCTCCATATCGAACGGCTAAAATGAACAAGCTGGTTATTGAGCTTTTGATCGAGCTTGCAGAGCATCACGGCACCGCCACCCCTGTGTGTGATATTGATACTGCGAAAAGCAAGATAATAAAATTGGTGATTTTATACACTCGACAAAATTACAACCGCAAAATCACCTTGGACGAGATTGCAGGTGCCGCACTTTACGATAAATATGCTCTGTGCAGAGAGTTCAAAAAATATACGGGGCAGACCATAACGGAATATCTGAACTATTATCGGTGTGTCAAGGCAAAGGAGCTTTTGGAGGAAGGATATTCTGTTACCGAGACGGCGGATCTCTGCGGATTTGGCAATCTGTCATACTTCGGGAAGACATTTAAGAGGCATATCGGTTATTCACCATCGAAGGGCGCAAAATTGCGCAAACAAGTATGACCATAAAGAAAAACGGAGAAATAAAATCTCCGTTTTTCTTTGTTATATAAGGCTTTTTGCAAAAGTCTACTAATTTGGTAAAAATTTTTGCAAAATTTTTCAAAAAACTATTGACAAAGCAAAAAAGGTGTGATATAATCAATGTGTACCAAGGAGGTAGACATTGAGAAAGGGAGGCAAGTCAATATGAGAATAACGCAAGAAGCAGACTATGCCATCCGGATGTGTCTGATCCTGGACAGTCTTGGAGAGAAGACGGGCGCGGCGACCTTAGCCGATCTTGCCTGCATCACTCCGAAGATCGCTCTCAAGGTTCTCAGAAAGCTGAACGCGGGCGGCTTCGTTAAGTCGTATAAGGGTGTTCAGGGCGGCTACGAGCTGATGAGGCCGGGCGATGAATTAAAGGTTCTCGATATCATTGAATTGATAGACGGTCCCGTTAAGATCTCAAAGTGTCTGGAATGCGATCACGAGTGCTCCAGAAATCCATGCAAGATCGAATGCAAAATGCATATTGCCTTTTGCGCGATCAATCAAAACTTACTTGACAATCTCGGTAAGATAACGGTGAGAATGCTTCACGATAAGAGTGTGAGCCACGCCGACATTGCCGATATTATAAAAGAAAAATAAAAAATTATATTTACATTTAAAGGAGAATTAAGGTTATGAAAAAGTTTGTTTGTTCTGTTTGCGGTTACGTTCATGAGGGTGAGGCTGCTCCCGAGAGATGCCCCCAGTGCAAGGTTCCTGCTGAAAAGTTTAATGAAGTAAAAGAGTCCGAGAGAATGTGGGCTGCTGAGCACGTTGTAGGCGTTGCTGCAGGCGCTCCCGAGGAGATCATTGAGGGTCTTCGCGCTAACTTCATGGGTGAGTGCACCGAGGTTGGTATGTATCTCGCTATGGCAAGAGTTGCTCACAGAGAGGGCTACCCCGAGATCGGTCTTTACTGGGAAAAGGCAGCTTGGGAAGAGGCTGAGCACGCTGCAAAGTTTGCAGAGCTTCTCGGCGAGGTAGTTACCGACTCCACCAAGAAGAACCTCGAGATGAGAGTTGAGGCGGAGAACGGCGCAACCGCAGGTAAGTTCGAGCTTGCTAAGATGGCTAAGCAGCTTAACCTCGACGCTATCCATGATACCGTTCACGAAATGGCTCGTGACGAGGCGAGACACGGCAAGGCATTTGAGGGTCTTCTTGCAAGATACTTCGGTTAATTCATAATCCAATTGAATATTTATCCCCGCGGTGAATACTGCGGGGATATTGCCACAAAATAATAATTTCCACAGAATAAGAGGGAATGCTATGAATACAAAAGCTCTTTACAATCTTACATACGGCGTATATTTTATGTCCGCACAGGAAAACGGACGCGATAATGCTTGCATTATAAATACCGCGGTGCAGGTAGCTAATAATCCCACTCGCATTTCTATCGCGGCGATCAAGGGTAATCTTACTCACGATATGATCCTTGCCACCGGCAAGTGCAATCTGTCTCCCCTCAGCACCGATGCTCCTTTTTCGCTGTTTCAGCACTTTGGAATGCAGTCGGGCAGAAGCGTAGATAAATTTGCGGATTTTACCGACGTTGCCAGAAGCGAAAACGGCCTTTATTATCTCACTAAGTATGCCACCGCGTTCCTTTCCTTGAATATTGTGGAATCCCACGATCTGGGCAGCCACACACTGTTCATTGGAGAGCTGGTGGACGGTGAGGTGCTTGCAAAGGCGGAAAATTGCACCTACGGTTACTATCAGACCGTTATCAAGGCAAGCGCAAATAAGCCCGCGGCAAAGACCGGCTGGAAATGTACCGTTTGCAACCACGTTTACGAGGGCGAAAATCTGCCCGATGACTACATATGTCCTATTTGCAAGCACGGCAAGGAGGATTTTGAGAAGATAGGCGGCGAGAGCGTGCCCGCAAAGGTCGAAGAGCCTAAGGCGACTGCGGCTTCTGTGGCTCCTGCAAGCGGATCAAAAAAATTCGTGTGCTCTGTCTGCGGTTACGTTCACGAGGGCGATTCCGCTCCCGAAAAGTGCCCCCAGTGCAAGGTTCCTGCTGAGAAGTTCAATGAAGTAAAAGAGTCCGAGAGAATGTGGGCTGCTGAGAATGTTGTGGGCGTGGCTCAGGGCGCTCCCGAGGAGATTATTGAGGGTCTTCGCGCTAACTTCATGGGTGAGTGCATCGAGGTTGGTATGTATCTTGCTATGGCAAGAGTTGCTCACAGAGAGGGCTACCCCGAGATCGGTCTTTACTGGGAAAAGGCAGCTTGGGAAGAGGCTGAGCACGCTGCAAAGTTTGCAGAGCTTCTCGGTGAGGTAGTTACCGATTCTACCAAGAAGAACCTCGAGATGAGAGTTGAGGCAGAGAACGGCGCAACCGCAGGCAAGTTCGAGCTTGCTAAGATGGCTAAGCAGCTTAACCTCGACGCTATCCATGATACCGTTCACGAAATGGCTCGTGACGAAGCAAGACACGGCAAGGCATTTGAAGGGCTTCTTAAGAGATACTTCAAGTAATATCTTGAAATAGCGTGAATTTATTATATCATAAAGCAAATTCATAGAGGAGCAGATTTCGGTCTGCTCTTCTTTTTTTGTTGCCTCGAAGCTTTAAATATGGGCATTTCCGATAATTCGTGGAATTTTATTGGAACTTTTAAGCCTTCAAAATCGAGCTTTGGAAGTGCTTTTGGAAGCCCCTTTGGGAGCTGAATCGGAACTGATTTAATTATAGCGAAAATATGCGCCTTTGCGAATGTTAAAAGACAAGAGTTTGCAGAAAGGTTGCAATATTAGAAAAATAATTATTATAGTGAATATCACTAACTGTGCAAATTAAATCCTTGACACACGTATTATTGATATGAAATATCCCGTGCTTCAATTTCTCGGAGCACGGGATATTTGTCTTGATAAAGCTGTATTGCCGTTTGGCGTTTAGTTTACCTGTCAAAGCTCGGATTCACCGCATAGAAGTTCTTCGAGTTCATCGTGTCCCGAGCGAGACGCAGAGCGTCGGCAATATTGCTCTTTCAAACAGATGGGAATTGAATTTTTAGCAACAAAGCGCTTGAAAAATCAAAAAAACTATGATATTATAAAAGTAGCTTAATTTATGCTTTTTTTGAAAAAGAGGTGTTGCAATGATCGGATTTGATATTGGTGGAACAAAATGTGCGGTTTGTATCGGTGAGCCGCAAGAGGATCGATTTATTATAAGTGACAAGCGTTCTTTTGCCACCAAGGACGCAAGAGATCCCTATGAAATGATCGAGTGGCTTTGTTCAGCCGCTGAGGAGATGACCGACGACCTCTCGCGTGTTGGAATTTCTTGCGGAGGTCCGTTGGACACGGCGCGTGGATTGATTCTGTCGCCTCCAAATCTGCCCGGTTGGGACGAAATTCCGATAGTGGAGCTAGTGGAGAAGCGGCTGGGATGCCGCGCCGCTCTTCGGAACGATGCCGACGCATGCGCTCTTGCCGAGTGGCGGTACGGCGCGGGACGGGGAAGTGACAGTATGGTGTTCCTTACGTTTGGCACGGGATTTGGCGCAGGCGTGATACTTAACCGCGCTCTTTGGCAGGGGGCTACCGGACGCGCGGGAGAGATTGGTCATGTTCGTTTAGCAAAGCGCGGTCCCGTAGGATATTACAAGGCGGGCTCTGTGGAGGGCTTTTGCAGTGGCGGCGGAATAGCCAAGCTCGCCAGCGAAGCTGTAAAAAGGGCTTTGGCGGAGGGTATAAAGCTCCCGTATTGCGCGTCGGAGAGAGCGCTCGACGGAATCAACGCAAAGGTTATTGCAGACTACGCAAGGCAGGGCGAGACGGTGGCGCGCGGGGTGTACGACACCGTTGCGACACGCTTGGGTGAGACCTTAGCGATAATTTTTGATATTCTTGACCCTGACGTAGTTGTTATTGGCAGTATTTTTGAGAGATGCGAGGACCTTTTGAGACCAGGAATGGAGAAAGTGCTTTTTCGCGAAGCACTTCGTGGTGAGGATTGTTGCGTAGTTCCGGCCGTGCTGGGCGATTCTATCGGTGATATTGCGGCACTGACCGTGGCGCAGGAGGTGTGAAAATGAATCATATTGAGAATTTATCAAAGCGTTTTCCCGCGCTTTCGGCAACAGTAGGGGATATTGAAGCCGTAGTGGAGATAATCTGCAGAATGCATCGTGAGAGAGGCAAGCTTTTGCTTTGCGGCAACGGTGGAAGCGCCGCTGACTGTGAGCATATTTCGGGCGAGCTGCTCAAGGGATTTTTACTGCGACGCGAGAATGAAGGCGAGGTCGCCTCATGTCTTCAGCGAGGCGTGGCGGCAATTCCGTTGCCATCCTTTTCGGCATCGCTTTCGGCTTTTGCCAACGATGTTGAGCCAAGCTTTATTTATGCCCAGCTGGTATACGCCTTGGGACGGCAGGGAGACGTGTGGATGGGACTTTCCACCTCGGGCAACTCAAAAAACGTTGTGGAGGCTGCCCGTGTGGCGCGCTCAATGGGACTTGTGACCGTCGGACTTACGGGCGAGTCGGGGGGAGAGCTTGGCTCGCTTTGCGACGTTACGGTTCGTGTGCCCGCAAGTGAGACCTATCTGGTGCAGGAATATCATTTGCCTGTTTATCACGCCATTTGCGCAGAGGTGGAGCAGAGGTTGTTCGGCAATTAAAAGGGGCTGATTCATTCAGCGCAGAACAAAAGCCACTTTCAAAAGGAAGGATAAAATTTCACTAAAAAATGTTATAAGCCTTTAGATGTCGAAATCCGCCGATTTTTTCGGCGGATTTCCTCATTTTATGTGGCTTTCAAGGAGCGCTTTGGCTCTCTGCCGTACCCTCGTACGGCTACGAGAACCAAATCACGACTTCTGCATCTTAATGAAGCAGCCCGTGTTCCGATTTCTTGGAGCACGGGCTGCTTGTCGTATTAAGGGCTACTTTGTGTTCCTGATTTTTATCTGAGCTATTTATCAAAACTCGGATTTACCGCGTAAAAATTCTTCGAATTCATGCCGTCCTGAGCAAGGCGGTGCCGAAGCAGGAATTACTCTTTCAAACATATTGATTTTTTCTTAAGTGTTTTTGTAAAAGAGCAACGTCTATTTCTGACACGGCTCTGTTTGTGTCAACGGCAATGCTTGCCGCTGCACCCGCGCCTTGCCCGGTAACCGCGCAACAGGGAATGACTCGCAAAACCTCCATGCCATCTCCGACCGCGCTCACGATTCGTCCCGCAGACAGCAGGTTGGGATATTCTTTGTTATACAGGCAACGGTATGGTACCTGATATTGCTTATTTCTATAACGAAAATCACCTACGCTACCTATGTTATCGTAGAATTCTTTTCCGTTTTCTTCGCCGGTAAAGGTATATTCACCAATAATACGGCGAATTACACGGAATTGAGGCATTGTCGGAAGCGATAAAATTTCGCGGCTGTCGGGGTCTGTGCCTTGGTATTTTTGGAGCATGGTCTTCTTGCCCCAAATGACGTAATCATTTATTTCTTTGGCGGTGCATCCTGTAAGCGGCGGTATTCCTTTCGGGTGTCCGTTACCCATATAATCACTGCCGCAATTTTTCCATCGGCGCAATTTACATAGATCCTTCGACCTTGTATAAGCGACAGTGTTTTCGTAATCGGTTTCGTGTACGATATAGGTCAGATAATTATTTGCAGATTCGGTGGGGGCACCGGCTCTTGTGAAGATGCTTGCGTCTCCGGTGCAGTCGATGACAACCTTTGCCGGGTAAAAGGAGCGACCGTCTGCATTTTCCGTTATGATGCCACGGCAGACATTTCCGTCCATAACGGGATACGTAGCGTAAGTGTCAAATAAAAGCTCTGCACCGCTTTCCAATACGAAATTATCCAGCTCCAAGCTGAAAAAAGTTGGGGAATAGTATGTGGAGAATCTATCGTTTCTTGGCTTATTTTTGCTTTTGCCGCCCCAATTTGAGGGCAAATTGTCAAAGCCGCAATTTACGGCAAGACGTATAAGCTCTTCAGCGATGCCTCCTATAATTTGCTTGCCGCTACCGTCGCAAAGCGGTTCGTACCAACTTATCAAGCCGGTCGTCGCAAGTCCGCCGAGGTTGATCTGCTTTTCGATCAAAAGGACGCTATTCCCAAGTCTTGCGGAGGACACGGCGGCAGAAATGCCCGCGATGCCACCGCCAATCACGACTATATCGTATGCTTTTTGCTTTTTAATAGAAATAAAATCATTCATTATATACCCTCTAAAAATCTGTCGACCACAAGCTGGCGGAAGGCGGGGGAGAGGTTTGCGAAATAAGCGGTAAATCCGGTTACTCGCACGACTAAATCGGGGTGCAGGTCGGGATTCTCGTGTGCCTCGAGCAGCTTTTTGCCGTCAAGAATGTTGATGTTGATCAGCGTGCCGCCAAGGTCGAAGTGAGTCTTTATCAGATTTGTGACTATGTCCACGCCCTTTTCGTCGGCGGCAAGCTTAGGGTCGAATTCAAGCTGAAGCGGTACCGTATTGCCGTATCCGCACTGAACCGCGGCGATTCCCGTGGACTGCGCGGTGACCGCACCGTCGATTCTAAATTTCGGGTTGGGGTTTGCACCGTGAGAAAGCGGCTCACCGCGTCTGCGTCCGTTGGGGGTAGCACCTACGGTCTGACCGTACTCGATACTTCTCGCCCAGGAGAACCAGCCGGGCACGAAACGGCGGTTTCCGCTCATTTTTTGTTCGTTTACTACCCTCGTCCAACTCTCGGTAAGCTCCAGAGCCCAGCGATCTGCAACCGAGCCGCCGCTACAGTATTTGGGAGTACTTTGCATAATGGCGCGGAGTCTTTCGTCGGCAAAATTGTCGTCCAGAGCCGCAAAAAGCTCCTCCCAGGTGACGATTTTTTTCTTCTCAATGCGCTCTTCGATGGCGGCGAAGGAATCGGCGACCACGGCAAGTCCCGCGCCGTCGATACCCATAGTGTAAAGCTCGGCGCATTGCGATGCGTCAAGACCTTCTTCTATGGAATGGTGGAATATGAGGTTCACGATAAGCTCGGGTGTAACCTTGTGAACGTGGTTCAGGTGATGCTCAACGCCCTTTGCCGTTACGTCGACGGCAATTTTTAAATGCTTCAGATAAAGCTCGTAAAGCCTTGCGAGAGAATAGCTTTTTTCTTCTCGCAGTTCTTCGAGAGCCACATCCATGACCTTTGCGACATTGACCTTGACTACGTCGTTCATAGGAAATTCGCGCCCGGGAACAGCCATCCAATGGCAACCTACGGCGATCCTCTCGCGAGCAATTCTTTTGTCAACGCCCTGCTTCATAAATCCCTCGCAGAGAGTCTTGTCGGAGCAGAAGCGAGGCCAACCGTTCTTGTTTTTAAGGAGATATTTAACTGCGAGCTTCAAAAACTCGGGATCACAGTTTTCGTGTACGCGCACCGTCAGGTTGCAGGAGACGTTGATAGCATCGGCGGCATCGAGAATCAAGTAGGAGAGGTGATTTGTAACGTCTTCGTCGTTCTCGTCAACACCCGAGAGCTGATAATAGTGGGGGTCGGCAAGCAGAAGATTTGCAATGAGAAATTTGACGGTCTCGTCGTCGGTTCGACCTTCTTTTACGTCGTTTTCGTAATAGGGGAGCAAGATCGTGTCAAGCTGAAAGCCCGCGCCGTCGCGGGTATATATTCTTGCGGCACAGTTGAAGAATGCTACCCATTGACAAGCCTCGTGGAAAGTCTTTGGCGCGCCAAGCCGCACGTTTTGGCATGCCCCCAGCATTTTTTCGAGGCTTTTGACAATCTCGGGGCGCGTTTCGACAGAGAGAAGTCGCTCTATTTCGGCAATATGACGGTCGATGAAGTCGATGATCGCAAGAACGCAACGTTCCTCGGCATCGTAAAACTCCTTTTTGTCAGGATTTATCTCGCGATAGTGCCTGATCTTTTCAAGCAGACCGCCAAAGCCTAGGGAGAGACCGATGCGGTAGTCGCCCGCGAAGTGACCGTCGGAATCAATTCCGGTGGTGATGTTATATTTTTTCTGGAGCGGTTTTAAGTGGTCGTAGGGAAAGTTTTTTTCATCCCAACGCTTGCTCCATTGTGCCGTGACTCCTGTTTCCATAAAGTTGCGCAGACGTGTATCCTTTTGCACCCAAAGGGGCATAAAATGAATATCGCCGCGGTAATTGACAAGCATATCTCGCCATCTGCCGCAGAGCATTTCCATAGGGTCAACGTAGGGTGGGTGAGCCGCCATAACACGGCAGAAATTCTCGCTCATTCCGTCAAGACCGTAAAAGCTTCCGTTTTCGCTGTTGTAATAGGGCTCGACAGCGTACCCTTCGGGAAGCGGCACCGTGCCGAAATCGTCAAG
>JBGVHJ010000128.1:0-2317 GCA_045122255.1 Eubacteriales bacterium
GGGGGACCGCAACGCGGTGGATGAGGAGATCATTTGCAGATTTATAAGATGGCTTTACAACCGACCTCACCCATAACAATCCCTTTTAGAATAACGCTATTGGTGAAAATCTTTTAAGACATTTTATCCATTAAAGGGCGACCTCCTCATCCACCACTGCGTGGTCCCCCTTCCCCGCTGGGGAAGGCTCATAAACACCAATTTCTCACAATTCCCCGTGAGACAAAACGACATCTCCGCTCTCTTTTATCTGCACGCAGCCAAAGGTCGCGCCGTAACCGCCGACACTGCCGGGATTAAAAAGATAAAGCGGCTTTGAAAGCTCGATCCCGTACTCACTCTCGCCCGCAGGAAGAAATTTTTCAAGAGGCGCGTGGGTGTGACCGAAAAGAGCTATGTCAACTCCCTTTTCGCTCGCCGCCTTCACCAGCCTCCCCAGCCCCGACTTGACTCCGTACCTGTCGCCGTGAACCATCATTATTTTTTTGCCGCCGAGAGTCATCACTATCTCGTCCTCCGCCTCGCCCTTGCCGAAAAAGCTGTAAAAATCGCAGTTGCCGCAGACGGCAAAGGTGGGAATATCACCAAAATCGCAATAATACAGATCCTTCAGCCCGTCGCCGAGAAAAACTATGGCGTCGGGTCTTTTTATCTGCCTCGAGACCGCCTCAAGCATATTTGATCCCCTGCCGTGGGAGTCCGAAAAAACGAGAAGTTCCATTTCCTGCCGCCTTTTTGCATTTTTAACGACAAAAATCGCCGTACAGTAATATTATAGCAAAACTTCAAGCTTTTGTCTATATAAATTTGAGATTTTTTCTTCGAATACCGCAAAACTGAATTAACATCTTTTCTTTTGAGCTCATAAACTGAAAATGAGAAATACGGGCGATCTTTGCCCCATTCAAGAAAGGAATTCAGAATATGATGCTTGACAAACGCGCAATTGATATGCTGCTGAATCTCGATGACGCAAGGCTTGCTCTTGTTATTAAAAAGCTGGCGGCAGATGCCGGGATCGACCCGTCCGCGCTTAATTTCGGCGAAAAGGAGCTTTCGGGGCTGAGAGCCGCCCTTTCGGTTGCCACCGACAGCGACATAGCGAGGGCAGGCGAGCTGCTCAAGAGCTACAAAGACGGCAAGAAGAATTTTTGAGGTAGTCCTATGCCCGAACACGATAACACCGCCGAGGCACGAAGCCCCGACTATCTTTCGGAAATAATCAAAGCCATCTCCTCCGCTTCTCCGCCCCGTGAAGCACCGGCAAGCACCGCAGGTGCCACAAATGCCACCAAAAGCGAGCCGCAAAGCACCTCCACAGGCGGTGACCTGCTCTCTTCTCTGCTTTCAAACCCCGAGCTTATGACCAAGCTGCCGTCAATAATAGCGGCGGTAAAGCCGTTTATGGAAATGATGAGCGCGCAAGGCTCGTCCGCGCCCGAAGCCGCACCGACCTTTGCACCGTCATCACCCAAGCTTCAGGGCTCACCGCATCGAGGAGAGGGCGACAGCCGCACCGCGCTCCTTTGCGCCATGAAGCCCTATCTCAGCGCGGAAAGACGGCAGGCGATCGATTATATCGTCAAGCTGGGGCGCCTTGGCGACATACTGAAAACGCTTTAGAGCAGAATCAATTTCACAGAAAGGAGCAAACAGCCTTGTACGTAAGACAACCTGACAGCAGGCGGTCGCAGGTCAAAATACCCGAAAATTACAGCGGCCACGCCTTCAAGCCATCGCCATATTCCGATATGCCACCGCCAACACATCTGCCCGCGCCGCCCGTCGATCGGCGCGAGGAGGAGATGGAATTGCCTTATCGGGAAATTGAAAATTCAGATATAGAGGCAGAGCCGGTTTTGCAGGAAGCAACAGAAGAGACGGTCACCGAAGAGCCGCAAAAAGAGACTGATAAGACCGCTTCGATCTTTTCCACTCTGCTCCCCTCCTCGATCATAGGCGGAAATCATTTTCCTTTCGGTCACGGCATTGGAAGCGAAGAGATCCTCATCCTCGCAATCATGCTGCTCGTCTACCTCTCGGGTGAGGAAAAGGGCAAGCCCGACACCGAGTTTCTCCTGATGCTCGGTCTTCTGCTCTTCGCAGGGTAACAATAAAAACGCTTTTGCGGATTGCAAAAGCGTTTTTTAAATTGGTGTTTATCGGGGAGCTTACGATATACTCGATCGTAGCGGCGACCATTGGTCGCCCGCCGTGACGAACATTATACTACCATCGGTCACGGGACGTCGAGGGCGCCGTCCCCTACGGTTTTGAACGCTTGCAAATCCGTTGCCGTAGAAGGATTTTGAACGAT
>JBGVHJ010000129.1:0-2683 GCA_045122255.1 Eubacteriales bacterium
CCCTACAAATAAATCGATTACAAATCGTTCTACTGTAAGGTAATCCACATTCACCGCATTGTAGGGACCGACGTCCTCGGCGGTCCGCATACGTTGATTTTAAACCGCTTTCGGCGGGCGATTCGTGAATCGCCCCTACGACACGATCACACCGATAAATCGCAATTTATCAACGTTCCTTTTAGCATCACATCTCGGCGGCATCGCCGGTCAAGCTTTTTATAAAAAAGATGTAAACCGCGTCCCCGCATCCCCGCGTCTCCTCGCATCCCACGAAGACGTAATGTAACTTTTATCCTAAAAAATTTACAAAAAATGCAAGTATTAACGGCAAAAATACACTATAATTCAATTAGAATACTTTAAAGGAGGACTTTTTATGTCGCAGCTCCCATTCAGACAGGTTCATCTCGATTTTCATACCTCGGAAAAGATCGAGGGCATCGGCTCTCGCTTTTCAAAGGAAAACTTCGCCGCGGCTCTCCGCGAGGGTCACGTAAACTCGATAACTCTCTTCTCAAAATGTCACCACGGCTGGTCATATCACCCCACCAAGGCAAATAAAATGCATCCAAATCTTGATTTTAACCTTTTGGATGCTCAGCTTTCGGTCTGCGAGGAGCTTGGAGTCCGCGCTGAAATTTATATTTCCGCAGGCTTTGACGAAAAGCATTCGGTAGCTCACAAGGAACACCTCAGACGAGACATCAACGGCAACTGCGCTCCCTTCGATCAGCCGGGATACCACCTCCTCTGCTTCAATTCCCCTTATCTTGATATACTTTGCGCTCAGATCGAGGAGGTAATGGTCAACTTTGCCGGCAGATTCGACGGCATCTTTCTCGATATCATCTCCGCAACTCCCTGCTGGTGCGACAACTGCCGCAAGGCTATGGAGGAGCGCGGCATTGATCTCCAAAACGTAGGTCAGGTATACGGCTATGCCAAGGAGGTCTATCAGCACTATTGCGACAGAGTGGAGGAAGTGGTGCACAAGCACGCCCCCGATATGCCCATAATACATAATGACGGCGGCGCTCTCTTTCAGGGCAGAGGCGTTTCCTTCAGAAACACCAAGCACCTTGAGATCGAGTCTCTGCCCACGGGCGGATGGGGATACGATCACTTCCCCAAGACCGCGGCTTATGCCAGAACTCTCGGCAAATCCTTCCTCGGCATGACCGGAAAATTCCACAAGACCTGGGGCGAGTTCGGCGGCTTCAAGCATCCGAACGCTCTTCGCTATGAGGCGGCACTTGCAAATGCATGCGGCGCGCGTTCTTCGGTTGGCGATCAGCTCCACCCCGACGGCGAGATGGATCTTGCCACCTATCGCCTTATCGGCAAGGCATATGCCGAGGTCGAGGCAAGAGAGCCTTGGCTGACAGATGCCGAGCATATTGCCGATATTGCGCTATTATCAGCCGCGGCTTGCGTAAACAGCTCCTATCACAAAGATTTCCCGGCAGGTCAGATGACCGCAGGCGGTACCCTTCAGGATGACGGCGCCAACAGAATACTGCTTGAGGGTCACTACCTTTATAACGTGATAGACCCCGAGGAGGAGCTTGAAAAATATAAGCTTATCGTCCTCCCCGATAACGTCACCGTCGACGGAGCCTTCAAGGAAAAGCTTCTCCACTACGTTGCAAATGGCGGCAAGCTATTGCTTTCGGGCTGCTCGGGTGTTGACAAGAGCGGCAATTTCGCAATTGACACCGGAGCGCGCTTCATCGGCAAGAATCCGCTTAATCCCAGCTATCTCAAGCCCGAATACGATCTCTATCCCAACGGCAAGACCTCTTATATCATGTACAGTCAAGGCTACGGGATAGCTCTTGATGAGGGGTTTGAGGGCGAGGTCACGCTTATGTGCAACGATTCCTATTTCAACCGAACCGCCGAGCATTTCTGCTCACACTATCACACGCCGTACGACAGAAGCAAGCTCAGCGCCGGCGGATTTGTCACCGAAAACGTGGGATATATCGGCTGGGAGATCTTCCGTGAGTATGCAGAGTACGGATCGGTTCATTTAAAATATGCCGTCATCGATATGATCGACAGGCTTTTAGGCAAGAATAAGACCGCCACTACAACCCTTCCCGCGCAAGGCATATTCGCCCTTACAAGGCAGAAATATGAGGGTGGAGAGCGACTTGTAAATCATATTGCCTACGCCGTCCCCAAGCTTCGCGGAAGAAACACCGAGATAATCGAGGATATTCCCACGGTTCTCGATACCAAAATTACCGTCAAGACCCCCAAAAAGCCCACGCGCGTCTATCTCGCCCCCTCTATGGAGGAGCTTGAATTTACCTTCGCGGACGGCTACGTCAGCTATACAGTGCCCAAATTTGAGTGTTCAACTCTTGCAGTAATTGAATTTTGATAAACAAAAAAACCGCCACGGCGGTTTTTTTGCTTCAAATTTTGATTTATCGGCCGTACTTTCTTTGAAAACAAAGTAGGCAAAGAAACTTCAATTATCGCGTGTCGTTTAATTTAAATTAAAGCTTATCTCCCGATGGTGAAGTGCTTTAAATTTTGATTTGTCGGTGAGTTAGCGAGGCAGATTTACGCGGTAGGCTCCCTTGTGTAAAGGGAGCTGTCAGCGAAGCTGACTGAGGGATTGTTTTGCTGTGAAATATTACTTTTACAATCCCTCCGTCTCGCTACGCGA
>JBGVHJ010000130.1:0-66702 GCA_045122255.1 Eubacteriales bacterium
CATCTTGAACTGCTCAAGTGCCTTCTTAGCATTCTTGTTTGCCATAACAATTCTCCTTAAATTTCCACATATTGCGGAAAATTATTTTACATATTAAAATCTATATTAAATCGAGCCGCGCCGCAAGCCTATCGATCCGGCCAAATCGCCTGCGGCGCGGGATTTGCATTATCCCTTAACCGTTCTCAAGCGTTTGCGAAATCAACTTACTTCGCGTCTCTGCTATTATTATGGCGCAAGAAAAATCAAAAATGTATGGAAAAATGAGGATTTAACAATAGTTTTTTAGTGTGAACGGTCATAAACGCCAGTATTTCGCTTGGCTTGCGGTATCCAAATTCGAAAGCAGACTGGACTTTTGGGGGTTATTGGGATATGATGCGACTAAGCAAGTTCAAGCGGCGTTGGCATCGCCAACGCAAGTCACATCAGACCAAAAATCGGGAGTCGTAAGATTCCCGATTTTTCTTATTCTATAAGGCTTTTAGGACATTTTGAAGAAATCTTCAAAATGCCCTTTTTATGCCCTGTTACACAGTTTTTTGAAGCGTGTTACACAATTTGCTACGCAGTTTAAGGGAGGAAAGGCATTTTAGACCGTCTAAACGCCTCATAAATGTGTTGCACACCTCGTAGCGCTAAATAAAAAAGGGGAATGATTGTCGCCCATCATTCCCCTTAATTATTTCATCATCGAGGCAAAAGAAATCTTACTTTCCGCTTGCCTCCTTCTTTAAATTTTCAGATAGTTTTGTGAACACATAATTGTATTCGGTATATTCGGAATTAGGTTGTTTTTTTACCTTCTGACCTGCTTCGGTATTCTCAAGAACTAATCCATTCACAAACAAAGCATTGTGATACGGTTTGTAACCTGCTTTTAGTTGGTATTTGTAAGGGTAGGACTGATACTCAGTATTGGGACATTTAACATTCTTGATATTTTGATACATTGAAAAATTATTATCAAAAGCATCAACTTCAAAGTATATGTCAAAGGATTTTATGTAACCACACGGCTCGAAGTATGACGAAAGATATGTATTGAGCAAAACACATTTATCAAGTAGTTCTGCAATTTCGGATTTCAAGGGCATGAAATTATTGCGAGCAATGATAACTATGTCTTTCCAATGCTCACAATCTCCCTCAACCGAAATATACTCCTTGTCCAACATGACATCAATAAAATCAATGATGGCGGTATTGGTAAGTCCACTCAATTTGATAAAAACCGTTCCGACAAATCGTTCTTTGCCTTGGATATTCTTAAGTGTTTTGAAATATCTAATGCCCGAAGCAGAATCATAATAATTCAGCGGTTCGTCATATTCAACATCACCTTTAGCTTTGATTTCATAGTGATTTTGAACCTTTACGATTTCAAAAGCCGTTCCATTTGCATTAAAGCACGGAAACTTATCAGCCTTTTCATCGTTTGTCTTGATGTGGCAACAGATCAAATTATAATCTGCAGTTGCACCACCTTTGCTTTGAGGAAGAATGTGGTCAACATTCCATCCAAATTCGCTATTACGGTCGTTGTAAGCACCTTTGGCTATGGTTCGTCCGGCGAAATCAGTCGCTTTCGTATCCTTGCCAAAGGACTTGTTCCAAAGCCGCATTGCGGTTTCCCTATTTAAGTCCATAAATTGTTGTTTGATCTTTCCCATAATATTTGCGGAAAGATAGCTTTTGCCTCCTTAGATGAAGTCAATTCTAAGAAAGCATGTAACTGACCATAGGGCGACCTATTGCTATAAACCTCAAAGGGCAATCCTCATAATAGCATTCCAGAAGATTAGCCAGTTAATTTTCAGAAAGTTCTGAAAAGGTTCAGTTTCGTCGAATTGCATTTATATTATACCATATCTTTCTCAATTCGTCAACTGCCTTTTGCTTGGTAACACACAATATACCACAGAAGGGGGAGGATGTCTAGGGCAATGGGGATTAGTTATCAATTAAGTAACAAAATGGATGGCTCATTAGAACCATCCTTTCGTGTAATTTATGTTACTCCGCCGCTTTGAAGTTGTAAATAGGCTTGATTCTGCAAACGATCTCGGCGGTAGGCTCGATGTTCTCGACGATCTCGTCCATGCTCTTATAAGCCATAGGCGACTCGTCAAGGGTATCGGGAAGAACGCAAGTGGAGTAGATACCCGCCATCTCTGCCTCGTACTCTGCCATAGTAAGACGCTCAAATGCAGCGGAACGGGACATCAGACGTCCTGCACCGTGAGGTGCGGAGCAGTTCCAATCCTCGTTGCCCTTGCCAATACAAATAAGCGAACCGTCGCGCATATTGATGGGAACGAGAAGCTTCTCGCCCGCCTTTGCGGAGACTGCGCCCTTACGGAGTATCATCTCATTCACGTCTATGTAGTTGTGAATGGTCTGAAAAGTCTCGACGGCTATCCAGCCGCAACGCTCAAGAATAATCTCTGCCATTCTTGCACGGTTTCTCTCGGCAAACTTCTGACAGATATCCACGTCGTGGAGGTAGTCCTCCATAAAGGAGCCATAGAGGAAGCAAAGGTCACGGGGGAGCGTAGGCTCCTTGGCATTGAATTCCTTCTCAAGCGCCTTAATCGTTGCCTGAATTTCGGTTCTTCTGCCCTCGGCCTTGTAGGTGCGGATGATCTCCTCGCGCTGCTTGAAATACTCCTCCTTGCCCACGTTGAGATCAACGGCGATCTGCTGATAGAACTCGGCAACCTGTGTACCAAGGTTGCGGCTGCCGGAGTGAATGACAAGGTACTTGCCTCCATTCTCGTCTACGTCAACTTCAATAAAGTGGTTGCCGCCGCCAAGCGTTCCGAGGGAACGCTCAAGACGCTTGGAATCCTTGAGGTATCTGTAGCAACGGAGCTGTGTGAGATCAAATCTCTCCTGTCTGCCATCCCAAACGTTTCTGCCGCAGGGGATGAAATGTGCCGCCTCATCCACCTTCTCAAAATCAATATCAATGTTGTCAAGGTACACGGTGTACATGCCGCAACCGATATCCACACCGACCATCGAGGGAACGATCTTGTCGGTGATGGTCATAGTTGTACCAATGGTACACCCCTTGCCCGCGTGGACGTCGGGCATGATTCTGATCTTCGAGGACGCAAATGCCTCGGTATCGCACACCGCCTTTATCTGCTCACGCGCACCGTCCTCAAGGGTAGTAGCAAAGCACTTTGCAGTGTTAAAATTTCCTATAATCTCTATCATGTCATTCTCCTTTCATATTGTACGGTCGGGCTATATTGTAGTTATATGGTTACAACGCGCCCGACCGTATAAAGGATTTAGGCGTTGTTACCGTTTAAAATTGCGGTAAGCTGACCAAGAATATTGCCATTACCGTTCAAGGAAATGTTGCCTACGTTCTCGCAAATGCGCTCAACGTATTCCAGCTCCTTGAGCTTGTAAAGGGTCTGGTTTTCATCCATCAGCTTTGCCGTGTTCAAGAGAGAACGAGTGGATGCAACCTCCTCACGGCGAGTGATTACGTTTGCTTGTGCGCGCTTTTCTGCGACAAGGACGGTGTTCATGATCTCGCGGATCTCGCCGGGAAGAATGATATCCTTGACGCCTGCATCCGTAATTTCTACGAACAGATCCTTTTCCTTGGCTTTCAGTTTAGCGAACACAAACTCGGACATCTGATCCTTGTTTTCAAGGATCTCATCCAGCTTGTATTTGCCAACGTATTCGCGCAGGGCAAGCTGTGCCGCCACGTGCATTTGCTCTGCGAAATCATCGATCTCGGTCAGAATCTTGACGTAGTCGGTCACGCGGTAGTTGCAGACAAAATTGATGCGGAGAGAAACCTTATCTGCGGTAAGGATCTCCTGACCCGTGATATCCATTTGTGTCAAACGGGTATCCACAAAGCCCACGTCTACTTTAATGGGAGTTTTCCAGAAGTAGTAAGTGCCTGCATCCAAAATGCGCTCAAGCTTCTGATTGAAGTAGAGTCTTGCCTTCTGGTATTCGGCAACCTCGATCTTGGTGTAATAGATCTGAGGGATTTTTGAGAAGATGTACTCGGGGATGGATTCGTCAACTGTAGGTGTAGAGATATCCACGATTTTGAATTCGTGTTGATCTACGACAGACCAAAAGGCATATTTGCCGTGACGAAGAACGGAAGAAAACTTACCGTTTACATAGTGGAGAGCAAGTTCCTCGTCGCCTACTTCGACGACTGCAACTTGATCGACAACTGCTTTGTCTGCAAGCAAGGTTTCAAGAGCGCACTTGCTGCAAACGATAGGCTGTCCCAAGTTGGAAATCTCAATCTCCTTGCCGTTAAACAGGTGATATTTGCCTGCACCGAGCGTTTTTGTATACTTTCCGTTTTTGAAGAGAAACCCCTTCTGATTTTCATTAATAATCATCTTTTTCATAATAAGTTATCCTCCTTAAAGGTAGTAAAGTCGCCTCGCTATCATTCATGCAAAAGCAGCGGCTGAAAATTTGAGTACCTCCTGCACAGTGCGGAAAGAAATCTTTTGGCACTGTTTGGGATAACACGGTATCCATTCTCAGGCAAGGCCCCATTTGCATTGCTCTGCGAGGCGTACCGAAGCACTTCTCGCTTTGCCGAATGATAACGAATCCTGAACAGAAATGTTCTCTTGCACACAATATCGTGCGCGTCATCTTTTGCGTCCCGAAGGACAAATCTTCCAAACCGCTGGCGATATGCTTTTGCATACGGCGGGATTCGAACCCACGAATATCGAGCTTGACAGGCTCAAGGAGCAAGTGTTCTTCTGGCATACACTTTGGAACATCCTCGTGCACCGCTGTGAAGGATCAACTCAAACACTGGCTTGAAGTAACCTTGCAAGTATATTTTACCATTCCGGTCACCGTTTTTCACGGAAAAAAAGCTGCGAAAACACACGGCGCGTGCAATTTTTCAATAAATTGAACAAACATTTGCGCCGTGCTGAAATATTCCTCGCAGTTTGAACAACCGCGTTTCGCAAGCGAAAACGGAATATTTCCTAAGGCCAGCAAAAAGCCGCGAAAATAACAAAAAAGCCCTCGAATGAGAGCTTTTTCACTATTTTAATCCACAATTTAACTGTTTTTTCAGCTTTTCGATGATCAATTGCTTGAAAGATCCCGATCCGATAACCTCTACCATCGGTCCAAAGGAAAGGATTCTTATCACCATTTCGGGTTCATCATCGTGAGCATATTTGATTTTTACGAGGTAATACTTTTTGTCAAGCTTTTCGGCTTGCTTTTCAAAATGGGCAAAATGGAGCATAAATCGTTCCATTGCATTCCGCTCGTCACGAATCTTTACGGTGATCGTGTCGTAAATCACCGCCTTTTCCTCACCTACCGATTGCCTTTCTCCGGTGTAATGAGCACAGGATCTGATCTTGGCAAGGTTGACGGTTGAAACGGCACGCCATCCCGCAGTGATCAATCTGAACTTGTCATCCTTTTCGGAATATTCGAGTCTTACAGGGCGGCATCTGACAAACATGGTGTTGCCCTTGCGGTTGACCATTTCGAACTTGATCTGAGAATCTTTTCGTATCGCCTCTAAAATGATTCGGAATTGTCTTATGTATTCTTCATCCTCAAAGGGATCTCCGTCGCCGTACTTATCGTAGACATGATAATCCGCAGGGGTGAAAAGTGGCTCCACGCCGTCAAGATTGGGAAATTCCACGCCGAACAATTTTACACGCGGGTCAAGCGAAATGGCTTTCAACCATTGCTTTTGAAGTGTGGTCAGCGGCATTGTTGGCTTGTGTTCAAGTGAGGTGGTCATATCGGAATGCACGAGCTGCCATTTCTCGGTTTTGAGGGAGGGCATGATAGTTAATACACTCTCACCGAATGCACGCTCGGCTACGATCTTTTGCAATTCCTTTTCGGAATGCTCGCCGTCAATGATGCCGGATATAATGGCGGCAACCGTATTGTAATATGCAGAGTAAAGCTCGGAAAATATCATTCGCTTACCTCCTCTTTTACATCGTACATCCAATACATAGCTTCCAAGTCCTTTTTGAATTGGTTCTCAACGCTACGATTGGAGAAGTTCATTTTTACGATACGGCAGATAAAGGTTCTGATCCAAGGGATCATCTCGCTTGAATCATAAACATCAGCAGAAAATCGATAGGTGTTCTCGTCCAGCTTTTCTACCGTTCCGACGCGCTTTTCGCGTTCAAGGCGCTTGATAATATATTCCTCATTGTCTTCCACCTTAACCGTAAATTCTACGTGCTCAAGGTGCTCCACGCCCCATTTGTTGCGCTTAACACTAACTCCCCACATCTTGCTTTGCATTCTGTCCAGCTCCGCACGAAGCTCGTCAAAGCGAGGAGTGGGATCTTCAAGCTTTACGTTGGATAAGTAATCCACACGGTAAGAGTGGAAGGAATTGTATTCAGGCAGATACGCAAGCAGATGCTGTCTGCCGCTTTGCACGCTGATGAACACACGAAGCGGAACGATACGGTTTCGTCTCGGCATATCTCTGCGACGGCTCATATTCGATATCGTTACAGCGCGCTTTTCTCTCATTGCCGTGAACAGAGAAGCAAGAACGCCGCTGTCAATGGCACCGGTTATGTAATGATGCTTGAAGGTGAACGCATCGGTATCGGATTCCTCTTTGTCGAGTATAAACGATCCGACGACTCCACAGGGAGCAACCTCCGAGAAATAATGCAAGACCTCGTCAAGGTCGGCAATGTCAGTATTATCGGCTCTGCGATAATATGCCTTTCGTCCTTCTTTTTCTGCCACGATAATTCCGGCTTCGCAGTATTCCTTAAGCTTTTTGCGAACGGTGGACTCATCGTACATCTGGGGGCTTTCAAAGCCAGACAGATATTTCTCATCAATTTTCTCAAGCAGCTCGGAAATAGTACGCTTGACAGACGGATCGTGGAGAATGTCGAAGATAATGAAATGCAACGTAATATCGCCATCGGTAAAGCTCTTTGCTTTCCAAGCATTGTACAGCGGGTTGTGCCTGATCGTGCGGCTATCGATGGAGATGAAAACGTTTTTACCTTCGGGAGTGCGAACGAAGCTCATGTGATCGCCGAGCCAGCTTTCAAGGCGACGGCGCTCGTCATCGTAAGAACGCGCACTCTTGCTTTGATAGTCGTCACGGCTCTTGAAGCCGTAAACGTAGAAATCACGCATATATGCTCTGATTTTCTCAAAATTTTTGATAAGCTCACTGTATGAGGACATAGTTCACACTCCTTTCTGTGTATTTTATTGTTAGTTGCTTAGATTAAAATTCCATTACAATGATCCACCTCATGCTGAATGATCTGTGCTGTCCAGCCGTTGAAGTTTTTCGTGCGCGTTTGCATATCCAAGGTCTGATACTGCACCTTGATGGTCTTATAGCGTTTACACTTGCGTGGACCACCGAGAAGCGACAGACAGCCTTCCTCGGTATCATATGATCCGTCCTTCTTGATGATCTCGGGATTGAACATCACGGTATATGTAGGAGCTCGTCCGCTCTCGTCATGGAAAGCGATGATGCGCTTACGTACGCCGATCATATTTGCCGCCATTCCGACACAGCTTTCTCTGTGCGCCATCAGCGTATCAAGCAGGTCATGTGCGACTTGCAAATCTTCTTTTGTTGCGACCTCCGACTTTCCTGCGAGAAATATCGGATCGTGCATCAGTTCTTTAATCATCCGTCTCCTCGCTATCGTTTGTGGCCACTTCGTAAGGCTTTCCTTTTTTCGCTTCAGTAGCAACTACTGCCTCGAGATTATCCAGAATAAATCTTTGTGCCTCCTCATTATAAAGCACTACCTGATACTCTCCGTAGCGTCCCGTTCGGGTCTCAACAGTAATTCCAATTTGATTTCCCTCCTCGGTCGGACGTTTAACGGGCTTCTTGCCGCCAAAATCATGTAAATAAAGCATTCCTATATTCAGAAGCCATTGGTTGATCTGGCGATAGGACACCTTCTCCATATTTTCGTTCTCGGTCATTGCATAAATTCGCTTTGCAATCTCGCTAACAGGAATGGGCTCTTCGGAATATTCGAATTTCTCAAGTTGCTCAACAGAAACCGCAAACGGGATTTTAGGAGTACGCTTCGGCTTGTTTACCCCGCCGTTCTCATATACCTGACGAAGAATGTCCGACACATAGAAAAAGCAACGAGACAGGCGAACATTATTCGCTATATCGTCGTCCGGAATAGGCGTATCGTCCAGTGGATTGATACCGTTTGCCAATTTGTCTATAAAAGATTTTGCGTATGCGATTTTTTCAAGTTCTGTCATACAAATAATTCCTTTCTTCAATTGCGATTTTTATTTCTGCGACTTTCCTGCGAGGAAGATGGGATCGCGCATTAGTTCTTTTACCATGTTGTTTCTCCGTATCTTTACTCAACTCCGTGCATCTCCATCAAATCGCGCAGATCTCCGAAGCTCTTGTCGTACTGCGCCCTGGAGATTGCACCGTTTTGAAGGAAGGTATCGAGCAATTTCTTCTGCTGACGGAACAGTTCAACCTTCTGCCAACGCTCCTTGGTCATAAGATTCGAGTGCCCCGTGCGGATCTCGCCAAGGAGCGACACTTCAATGCCCTCTGTCTTGCGCTGATAGACAAATCCGAGCTTTTCCTGCACGCGACGGGATTTCTCATTGCCGTCGTAATAGCCGCACCAAATGCGGTTCATCCCAAGATCCTCAAAGGCGTAGCGGAGCATCTCACGCGCGGCCTCGGGAATCAATCCCTGCCCCCAAAACGGTTTTCCTATCCAATAACCAAGTTCGTATTCATCGTCCTGCTCGGCGAGGTCATTGCGATGAAAACCGATGCTGCCAATGGGCTTTCCATTCTCTTTCAGACACACGGCAAAGGTATCGGGAGCGGACAGCACCGTGCGAATGATTTCGCGGCTGTTCTCCACGCTCGTGTGAGGTGGCCATCCGGCAGATGGGCCTACCTCGGGGGCGCTTGCGTATGTGTATAAGTCATCTGCATCCTCTTCGCGCCATAGGCGGAGAAGGAGGCGGGTTGTTTCCAAATTCACCTTTAAAACTCCCCTTCTTTAAGTCCAAATCCTATTCTCCATACTTCCCTGTCTGTTTTAATCTCAAATATTTTCACGACAGACTGATATAATTGAGGATGTCGTTCGCAACGAGATGTATCGAATACATAGCGATAATCATCCCAATTACGGAATTTATGGATGTCATATGTGTTGTAAGTACAGCCTACTATCTTTTGCAAACCTTCATCAACCTTCAAAATGTGGTCGTAAGATGCAACAAGCATAACCATCTTCATCATCCAAACGAAGCGATCATACCATTCAACGTCATTGGGATCATCATTGCAAACATCAAATTGGTCATAAATAGCCGTAGACCAAAACCAGGATGCAGAGTCCGCATCCATACCCGCATCAAGAAGAAGTTTCAGTGATTTAATACCATACTCATTTTCAAGAAAGCAAAACAAGGGGTGCAGACTATTATCGTTATCGTACGGAATGCGAGGCGATGACACATCCATACCATATTTCAAAAAGACCTCTGTGATTTTAGGAAGGTGAGGAAGATACTGATCATTAAAATACCCGTCTGGGCCAACCAGTTCTCCATAAATATGCTCAAGCAATCCCCATCCGTGTCCTGAAGTAGGGCCGAGAGGATCAGCTCCTTTTTTCAGAAGTTCTTCTACTGTATGAAAGTTTATACTCTCTTTTTGACATTCTTCGTATAGCTTTTTATTCAGTTCGATTTCTTCTGGCGTGTATATCCCCTCATATTTTTGCGTGTGTTCACGTTCGTAGTCGTTTGTATATTCGTATTCGCCCACAGTATACCTCCCTTCTTCAAACTATCAAAAATTCACATTGACTTCCCACCCGAAACCTTGATGACCTGTCCCGTGATCATTCCCGCCTGTTCGCTTGACAGAAACAGAATGGTTTCGGCAATATCCTCGGGACGGACCAGCCTGCCCATCGGAATCAGCGGCACGACGACCTTCTCGAATTCCTCGTCGATCCAGCCTGTCTGAGTCGGACCGGGTGCAACACAGTTCACGGCAATCCCGTACTGTGCCGCTTCAAGCGCAATGCTGCGGGTCAGCGCTTCCAGCGTTGCCTTACTCGCGCCGTAAGTGATCTGACCGGCAAAGCTCTGCGCCGCATCGGTGGAGATGTTGGTGATTCTTCCAAAGTCACCGCGGCGGTTGATAAACTCCCGCATCATCATAATACTTCCGCGCACATTGACCGCAAAGGTGTCGTCGATGACGGATTGGGTGATCTTCTCGATGGTATCAAAGCCGTTTTCGTCATCGGTTGCCGCATTGTTCACGAGGACATCCACGCGACCGTACTTCGCCATCACACTTGCGTAGATATCCCTGACTGCATCCTCGCATGAAATATCGCTTTCCAGAATGAGATAGTCCGCGCCAATGCCCTTGAGCCGCGCTTCAACGGCGGAAGCATCTCCTGCGTTTGCGCCGTAGTAGCGGTCAACGCCGTTTCTATCGGTTTTTCTGGGATCAAAGGGGCGATCCACACGCTTGTACACAAGCACTACTTTGGCGCCTTCGCGTGCAAACGCAAGTGCTGTTGCCGCACCGATCCCCCAAGGATTATTTGCACCCGTAATGAGTGCGACTTTGTTTTTTAAGCCGTAGTCAATCATGTGGTTTCTCCTGACAGTACACAGCGATCGCATCTGCGGCAAATTCCGCCGTTCCCTCGCCGTGCTTGTCGATATTCTTCTTGAACCGCTCGTCGGCGATGTACATCTTGCCAAGACCTGCAAGGATCTCGTCGGTGCAGGTGTAGTAGTTGGCAGTAATGTGCGCCTGAAGCTTGGCTACAAGTGCCTGTGCTTTGGTTGAATCGGCACTCGCGCCACTATCCTTGCACGCCGCAAACTCGGCAAAGATAGCCATCAAGCCATCGTTTGCCTCTGCCCACTTCTCTTTTGTGTAGTTCTTTGTTTTCTGCTCGTGCTCACGATAGGCGGCGGTGTTGCCCCAACGAGAGCGAGCTTCGGTTTGGTAATTGTTACTCATTTGTTTCCTCTGTTGCATATTTTTGAGGGTTATAGATAACCTCAAATGCTGAATCAATTTTTCTTTTACAATATTATATCACAAAAAACAACCTTCTTCAAGGCATTTGTGTGAACGCGAGCAATTTTTCACCGAGCCTTTTTCTTTAATTATTGCGGTGCAAATTTTAATCGCAAACACTATTGACAAATGGCTGAAGAAGAGGTACAATACAACGACCTCAATGAGCTGAAGCTGCGAGAGCGACCACATCGGTTGACCACTAATTTTTATAAAAATCATCCGCTCCCGATAAGGCCGAAGCCATCGATTTGGGAGCGGATTTTTACGACCACATACACGACCATAGACACGACCGGAGCACCCGGAGACAAGATGCCACGAGAGCGCGAAAGGTCATTTTTGCAGTAGCGTAAAGGTCTGAAAAAAGAAAAATGACTGGAAAAATGTTCAAACCGTGCTTGGGGTAATATAGGCCGCAAGTTGAAGTCTTATTGCTCAAGCAAAAACACCTTGAAAACATCAGAGTTTTCAAGGTGTTTTTGGGTCAAATACTCGACATAAATTCGCCGAAATATTCCTGCTCTGCCGCCTTTCGTGCTTTAACGGCATCATCAAAATTTTTATATGAGCCAAAGTTCATCAGCTTGCCCTTGAACTTGAGTCTTGCTCGCCACAGTCCTGTTCTTTTGTCAAAATAGACTCCGCGGCAGCCGCTGGTATTTGTAGAACCCGGCTTATCGCTGACCAATCGGCTTATTTGGGTTCCGTCAACGTATCCTGCCTTTTCGCGCATCCTTTGACCCGCATATTTGCCGGCACAGTCGTTGCACATACTCAGATCGGGATTTGTAAGCTTATCGGTTGCCTTATACGTTATATTGCCGCAATCGCAACGGCATTCCCACAGTGGAACCGTTCTTGCACCGCGAGAACCGCGCTTATCCGAGCAGCCTATAACCTCTAATCTTCCGAATCGGCGACCTACAAGGTCACCTGTGGTTGGTGATGCTCTTTTCATTTAATTCTCCGTTATTTTAGCGCCGAGCGAGATTTCGCGCGGCTTCCTTTTTTTGATTTTTCAACAATTTTTGCTTACGGCAATCAAAAAACACAATATGATGGCTTGTGTGCTTTGATTGCCGCCCAACCCCCGAAGGGGTTGGGTGGCGGGAATTCGCTAAAAGCTAATTATATTAGCCGTAAATTGTCATCAAAGAGGAAACATACTGACCAAACCATGTTCCAAGCCAATCCATAGATTGCTGGTCATAGTGTGCAGTATCATGCGCCTGAGTGCTCATGAGTGAAGTATCAATGTATGCAGAGTTGTAGATCGCTCCACCGGTAGGATTGAAGTGCATACCGGGAGCGTCAACTTTGCCATACAGTGCACTATACTCTGTAAGGGTACCGGGCACATACCAGATTCCTGCATTGTTTACCTTTGCGGCATTAACGATACTACTGTTCTTCCAAAGGGTGAGATTATCCTTACCATAAGGTGCAATACCTGCTGTGATAAATCCGATACCACTACCGGGAACAGAACCGTTAGGTCGAGTTGCGTACTTAGCAAACTTAATACGGAAATTCTGAACAAGTGTCTGCTCATTTACTGCATAGTTGTTTGCGCAAGTCTCAGCTTTCTCAATTGCATCATTTTCACCCTGCATCCAAAGCAAGCTGCGGATCTGTACATCATATCCCTCTGCTACAAGGTCTTCTACACAATCCTCAACGTAATCCATCATCTTCTGCGACAGGTTCGCATTCTGTCTCCAATGGAGATCGAGGTTTGTACCGGGTGCAGTATACTTGATAATGAACCATTGCTGATCCTTAAGTCCTTCGGTGGTAGCAAGGTGATATGCCAATGCCGCCTCGGGACCGAATGTGGTATCATAGTATCCGCCGATACCGAAGGCGTACTTTTCGAATCCTGAGTTTTCATTCTGAGTGAATACGTTTACGCCATCATTGGTATATACGTTCTTATACTTAATGTATACATTCTTGTAATCAACATTAGCAAATTTATTGATAGCATTCTGATCGATTACAGTTGCACCAGCAGCGTTAGACTGACCGGAAAGAACGATTACGTTAACGTTAGGCTTTTCGGTATCCTTGAAGGATTCACCACCGAAGTTGGACTTCATCTTGATCGTCCAGTCGGTGACCTTTTGAATACCATCCTCAAAAACGACTACCCAAGTGATAGTGTGAGTGCTTCCGGCTGCAAAATCGCTAAGAGTGAGCTTGGTATTTGCAACAATACCTTCATTACCATACTGATCAATAAATCCTTGATAGTTAGGATCACTCTGAACAAGCTTCTTGAAGTAGTCAGGAGCACTGTACTTGAGAGTTTCAACATCACCGTCAATGTAGTATCCTACACCTACAACAGGTTCATCATAACCCGTGATAAATCCTACACCAACTGTAGTCCAAGGAAGAGCTTCAGTAATAGTCAAACCATACTGACCATTGCCCATATTAACATACCATCCTGAAGGAGACAGTTCCTTCCAATTATTCGGGTACTTATCAACAAGATACTCACACTCACCAAACCAGTTAAAGAATCCGGTTGCCTGCTCACCATTTGCCCCTCCGGGGAACTCACCCAAATAAGGATATGCGACACTGGGATAAGGATCATTTGCGGACGAAGAGTAATTCTTATAGAAAAGAGGACTATTGTTACCAAGATAGAACTGGAAGGGATCGAACCAATACTGCTTATGAGCATTATTTCCTTCGAGCATAGTTGTGTTCACTACCTCGATCGTACAAGTAGCACTTGTCACCTTTCCGGTGATCTTATTGGTATAGCTTATGGTAACAGTCTTCTTACCTACAGTCGTCATATCAACAGAGCTAATATCGAAGTTAGTAATATCGCCCTTTGTACCGTCGGATGCAATTGCATTTACAGTAAAGTCTGCGGTTGTAAGTCTATCCGAAGGCTTGAACATTGTCTTCTTAGGAGTTACAATAATCGCATTGAAATCATCCTTGACGTCTACCCAAATGTTAGTGCTAACAGTCTTTTCATTCTCAGTGTATGTAATAGTGAGGTTCTTCTTACCGCCTATTGTCATATCGTGCTCGCTAACCGTATATTCATTGTCAGCAAGTGTCTTAGAAGAATGATAAGCATAGTTAGCCTTTACAGTGAGATGCAATGTATCTCCAACCACATAAAGGGTCTGAGATCCTTCGGTGGACAAGCTCACAGGCTGCTTAGCAGTTACTCTGCACCAAGTATTATAGGTATTACCGTCGATGGTAACGGAATGAGCCACGTTCTCGACAACCTCGCAATACTTTGCCAGCTTGATGGAGGAATTATCCAAGATGCCTGGGTCGGTCGGCTTAGCATCAGGATTTTCTTTAAGGATATTTTCAAAAACACCGGTATATGTGGGATCCTGGCGATATGCCTTATCGATCAGCATTACACCGTCGTGGATGGTGATGAAGGGTTCGTCACCCTCATAACCGTTGGTGCAGTTAAACGCACCGTTGTTGCGGTTCTTGGTGTCGTTGGGAGTGTTGTTATACAAGAAGTAACCGCCATAGATGTTCATATTTCCGCCGGTACCTGCATAAATGAGAGCGCGGTTGCTGTTCTCATTCTTCATACTACCATTGGCGAAGTCATTGTTGCCGTCTTTGTCAACAGGAGTGCCAATGGGGTCGCCTGCATAACCGTCAGCAATGAATGCACCGCCGTAGATATCTACATAAGAAGGATCTGCAAAAGGAGCCCATACTGCATAGATGGAGCTCTCCATCTTAATGAAACCGCCGCCCTTGCGGTCGATAATGTTCAAGCTGCCATTTTTGTCTACAAAGAACAGAGCGCCAACATCCTGATTGCCGTTATAAGTATCGCTGCACTTTACAGTGATCTTGTGACCGTTCAAGTCAATGGCAACATTTTCACCTACAATATTGACGGCGTTATACCACATGGTTTTTCCGTCAGTACTTTTCGCTTTGTGGTCTTCGCTACGGTCTGTGCTGCCGGCTTCCAGATTGATATCCAGATCCTTGGTCAGCTTGATTTCTACGTTGCTCTCCTTTACTGCATCACGCAGCTCTTCAAGAGTGCTCACGGACTTTTCAGTATAAGTAAACTCATAAGGGCTAAAGCTTGCGGTCTTAAAGGTAATAGTACCTGCAACCTCGTCGTAAACTGCGTCCTCAATGAGAACACCGTTATGGTATGCCTGCATTGCCGCGAGAGCGTTAGGAGCCTCGACAACAACGGTTACCATCTGATCCTCGGTGAGGTTAGACTTGAGGTTTGTTACCTTGATATCGTATGCATAAGCCTTGATATTCTCGCCCTCGATCTGAGGCTCGATACCGTCAAAGGTTACGGTAACGGGCTTTGTGGGATCAAGGATCGCGTCTGCAGGAACGGTAACCTTTGCGATCTTAAGTCCCTCGTTGGACAGGTCGAACTGAATGTTATCCTCGCCTGCTACGAGTGTCTTGGTCTCGGTTGCAAGAATAGTGGTGTCAGCGAAATCGTCGAAGGTTGCATCCTTGTCGTAATCATCGCCGAAGCTATCCGACTCATAGGAGGTCTGAGTAGCTATAACGTTAATGCCAAATTCAATGGAAGGAGGATTTTTACCGTCGTGGTTAGCCTCGTTTCCAACTGTTTCGGGCATGTCTACCTTAATGAATGCATAATGAGAATCACCGGGGAAAAGATCCTGGTTGTTTCTGAACACGTTAACATTCTTAAAGGAAGTAGTGTTCTCGTAAGCAACGCCATTCTCACCGGAGAATGCAAGCATCATGGCAATATCGCCAATGTCATTAGCCTGCTGAACGAGAGTGCTTACAGTAAGAATATCAGAAAGAACAATGTCGCCACCGTCCTTGTTCTTACCAACAGTTTCATTGATAATATTCATGTTTGCAGAATATTTCAATGCAAGCGAACCCTTGTTGGTGATCTTAAGAGCAACCACCTCGGTGTGTCCGGGCTCCCAAAGTCCTATAGAGAAGAGGTCCTCTGCACCGTCAAGATCATTCCACGTTTTTCCGTCGAGAGTATACTGAACCTCTATATCGAGATTTCCGCTGGTTATTACGTTGCTGCCTGAAGAAACACTGTCGGTAAACCAAGCGAAGGTTGTACCGAGAAGCATTGAAAAGCAAAGCAACAAGGATATAAAGCTCAGCAATAACGATCTTTTAGTATGTTTCATATTGCTATCTCCTTATTAGTCGATTGCGGAAACGGTCCACCAACCGTCTGCGCCTTGTACTGCCTCATAGCCTTCTGCTACAAATGCAGAGGGATCAAATTCGAAGGTTCCGCCGTATATGGTGACAGTACCTCCGTTAGCCGCGGTGATCCACTTTGTTTTGGAGGTATTGCTACCGCCCTTACCAAAGGTACCGCCGTTTACAACGATGGATGCGTTCTGACCAGCATAGAGAACACCGTGTCTGTAATAAGCCCCCTCGTATCTGAAATCGCCTCCGTTAATAATAACTTCAGCGCTTTCAAGGCTGGCCGCATAAACCAAATAACCGATATTGGTTCCGTATGCGGTGGATGTGACCGAACCAGAGTTGACGGTAACCTTACCACCCTGTACGTTCAGTCCTCCTCTTTCAGCATTCAGAACAAGATCGTTAATCTCAACCTCGCCGGCTTTGACGTGGAAGCCGTATTTCGAGCCCTTAACCTCAATGTTCAGATTGTTAATGTAAAGAGTTCCCCAGTTCTCGATGGAGCCCTTCATATTGTTAACAATAGTTCCGTCTCCGGTGATCTCAAGATCACCACGGTTAACGATTACGTAATCATCATCGGTTCCGCTTATGGTAGAGTTGTTTGTGTTCAGCGAAAGAGACTTGTCTTCAGCAAGCTCTTCCTTTACATCGGTGAGATTCATATTCTCGATCTTACCGACTCCGCCCTCTACAAACGCCTTATGGAGATCTTCATTGTTGTAGATCTCATGTACGGTAGGCTGGTCTACGTTGGCATCATACTGATTATCGAAGCTATCACTCTCGTGCGTAAACTGAGTTGCAAAGAGACGAATGCCAAGCTCTATGTAAGGAGCCTCGGTACCGGGCATTGTATTTGCCTCGTTTCCTACTGTCTCGGGCATTGTAAGGACGAGCGCGATCACCTGCGCTGTTTCTTCGCCGGGAAGAAGAGGAGAATCCTCTCTGATCTTCGCATCAGCGGATGAAAGCGTGTTAAGAGTTACGTTGCTCAACGCGCTCTCACGGGTTCCGAACATAGCGGGCATCAAGATATTCGCATAGTTGAAGCCCGAGCTGTATTCGTCCTGAACATACGCTCCGACCATAAGATAATCGGAAAGCTTGAATTCCTCGCCATATACGTTCGTTGCACCTTCCTCGTTGGCGATGTTTAAGGAAAGCAGATATTTAAGTGCAAGAGTTCCTGCATTAGACACTCTCAAATATACGACCTCGGTATATCCGGGCTCGTAAAGCGCGCCGTCTTTGAAAATCTTGGTGCTTTCATCAACGGGTGCCCACTCGTCAGACCAATTCGTCTTATACTCAAGAGCAACGTCTAATGAACCGGCTTGAATAATGTTATTCCCGCTCGTTACACTATCCGTAAACCACGCGTATGTCGTACCTATAAGCATGGTAAAGCAAATAAACAAAGATACAATGCTTACGACCAGTGCGCGTTTCGTGGTTTTCATGTTAGTCATTTTAAAATTACCTCCTTATTATGATATTTTTGCAAGACTAACTATGTATCGTGAAATTGCCGCTACACATCTTTGCTCTCATCGGTTCTCCGTCTCGACCGTCTGTCCGAGCACTGTTCAGGCTTCAATCCTCATCCGGACGGTTTCCGCAAAGCCACTCAAATACGAGCAAATATGACATAACGAGAGTTATGTGATATTTTATAGCCAGTATTTCTCCATACATTTATCATATTATAACATATGACGTTGAAAAAATCAACCGTTTTGACAAAACTTTTTACATATTAATAAAAATTTATTGATTTTCACTTAAAAAATTGCACAGCAAAGCTACCTTTCGTACACTTTTTAAAGAAAAAAGCGTGCGGAAGGCTTTTGTTGTGCGTTTTTTTGTTTGGAATTGCTCGGTGCTTTTGTGCATTCCGTCCAAAATATCACATAACTCTCGTTATGCAAATTTCGTCTCGGTGCGCAGCATCGGGACTTTTTATATGATCAGCCGCATATGCTCCATCCTTTTTCTGTGCTCCGCGCCGGTTGTGACGATATAGATGCGTGTCGTGTTGATGCTTGCATGCCCGAGAATATCCGCAAGCTTGGCGATATCCTTATCCATACGGTAAAATGTCCTTGCAAACAGGTGCCTCAGATTATGTGGAAAGACCTTGCTTTCGGGCACGTTTGCCTGAAGGCAGAGCGCCTTCATATCCTTCCAGATACTGTTTCTGCTGACGGGTCTTCCACTTCTTGTGACAAATACCGGACCCGAAACGATCCCGCGAGCCTTAACGTATCGGAGCAGCTTTTTCTTCAGCTTAGGCACAATAAAAATACGTCTGTTTTTCCCCTTGCAGTTTACCGTCGCTTCCCCACTTCGCAAAGCTTCCACGGTGATATATTCCAGCTCGCTCACGCGTATACCCGTACCGCAGATCGTTTGTATAATAAGATTAAGGCGCTCATTATGCCTTGCATTCGCCGCCCCGATCAGTCTGATATACTCCGTGCGAGTCAGCTCCCTATCCTCCGAGCAGTAAGCTTCCCTTTGAACTCTGAATTGCTTGACACAGAGATCGTGCCATCCGCAAAACCTAAAAAAGCAATTCATCGCCGCTATCATTGAGTTCGCACTTGCCACCGCGTACGTCTCTCCGAGCTTGCTTTTGTAGTCAAGTATACTCCGCTTGTCGATCTCCTCACTCTGAACAAATTTTGAAAAACGCTTTACGTCACGCACATATTTCTCGACCGTTGCGCGGCTTCTTTCTTCGTTTATCAAATAAATTTCAAATTCCTGTATTTTTTGCGATGATAATTTTCTTCTCATATTATTTCCCCTTCATAGAACTGTCCCATTAATTATAACAAAATTCCGTTCGATTATTCAAAAACTCAGCAACTTCAAGGCTTTGATCATTTATATATACGTCACAAATTACAAAAGCGCAAGGCATCCAAAGAGAAAGCCTTGCGCTTTTTTATCACTGCACGTCGGCACACCGACGAATGCAAAAATACAATTTTTTAATCCATTTATTCTGTCAGGACGTATATTACCACGTCGAGCTGCTGCGAGCCCTCTGCATAGCACGAAAACAGTGAGCTGGTTTTGTTATATTTAATAAGATTTCTGCTATACGAGCCTTGCGATTTGATCACCGCAGTGCCGTCGGAATTGACCGTAATGCTCCAGCTTCCGTTGGCATCAAGCGTCGCCTTTGTTCTGAGATAATTATTACTTGAGCTTGCCGCATACAGATACCCGGTGCCGTCTATGTTAAAAGCAAAGGTGCCGCTAACGGCTCCCGATTCCAACGTAATGATCTGAACCGCTTGAGACGGAGCTGCGAGGCGGTCATCTTCCCTTTCTATCGCGGTCTGTCCTCGGTTGTTTCCGTTCTGAGTGGTACTCATAGCAAAGCTATGATCCCTCGCGGCAATGATTATCCGATCACCGACCGAAAGCTGAGACACATCCGTAACAAGCCTCCAAACGGGCTCGGTCGGCTCATCCTCTTCCCCGAGGTCGATGGCGGTTATCACCGTGTGTCCTTTTATCTGCAGGTCTCTTATCTCTTCATCCGTATAAATATTTGTACTCGTGACACCGTCAACGGTCTCTCTGACCTCCCAAGCGAGGTTCTCACTATCCGACAAATCTATGTCAGGGGCAATATTTTTCAGAGGAGCGTCATTAATTTTATAGAGATCGGAGGCGGTCACTCCGTCAATAGTTCCGTTGGTAACTCTGACAAGGTATTCAGTTCCGATATTGCTTTCCTTCACTCCGTTAAGGACTACGTCCGCCTTTTTCGCATAATCGATCAAGGTATTATGCATGTGCTTCTCGGCAGGTGTCGTATTGGTTGAGACATAGAGTCGCGTGTAAACGTATTCGAGCACGCTATAGGTCTCCGTAACGTCTCCCACGGTGACGGTTATACGCTTCCCGATATTTTGCAGAGGCATGCCTTGTTCCGATATCCATACCGGATATCCGTACACTGTTAATTGCTTCCCGTTCTCAACAAACGGTTTAATTTTCAATTGAATGTAGTTATTTTCACCATCAAAGCAGAAAACCGAGGGCTTTTCGGGCGAAGCAAACATGAATTTAAGCGTGTCGCCGTAATAAATATTGTTGTAAAACGGTCTTTCGGTTTCAGGGAATTCAGGCGTGGGAGCATCGGGAATTTCTGCTCCTTCGCCACCTTCGTTACCCCCTTCTCCGCCACCCTGAGGAGGTGTGGGCAGCTCCCCGTCAAGGGCAGAAAGCGAGGGAGTTATCATGCCTTCAGGGACCTCTTTTTCATAAAGAAGCCAAGCAAGCTCGGGGTAGTCGATAAATACGTTTCGGTTGCCCTGAATGTTCTGGACCACCTCGTTTCTTCCCATTTCCCAGGTATCAACGGGGTCAAGCTCGCACCATTCAAGGAGAACGTCTACGCTTTGGAACACCTCGGTGATGCTGTCAGCACCCCAATCTTCGCCCCAGCGCACGTAAACGTAAAGGCATATTCTTGCAACGTCGCCCTTGACGTTATCAAGCGGCTCGAAATAATTAGAATTGTAGGTTCCACCAAGCACTCCTACAGCGGGATTGCTTCCGTACTTTTCACTCGGAGAATTTCCCGATTCGCCGTATTTTTTATTACTTCGGGAGCTATTCACCCCCGCGTCGGACGGGCGAACATGATGCAAGTCCGCTCCACCACCCGTGGTGTTGCCGCCGCCGAGGCTTTGAGGCCAAACGTGTTCCCTGTTCCAACCGTTCCACTGATCCATAGTCGCCTGATAGGATGTGTAAAGCAGGGTCACCTTGCCATTGCCATTTTCGCAGTCGGTCACGTCCGCTTTATAGTGACAGTCATCGTAAGAGGACACCTTTGAATGAGTATCTGTCATAAGAGAGTGAAGGGAGCTCTTCAACACGCTTGAAGACAACGTGATCAAAGTGTCAAAGGAATAGCTTCCAGTATAATAGGAATATGCGCTCGTTCCGTCCAAGGAGGTGCACCACACGCCGCGCGTGCCGGAGTTGTATTCCTTCGAATAGGTCTGCACTTGAGCGGCGTCCGCCCACATCGGAAGGTGAAATGCTGTAAAAATAACGCTCACGAATATTAAGAGTGCCGCAATTTTTGTTGCCATTCTTTTCGGTCGCATACAAAATCTCCTTTTTATGTTTTTAAAGATAAAATCGTCTTCAAAAACAGTATAACACATAAAAAGTGGAAAGTAAAGTAATTTTTTTATTTTTATGTGTTGCCTGCGCAAAAATCAGCATCAGCATTATTTCTCGCTTTTGCTTTAGTTTTTGGCACATTTTGAGCAATGCGATCTTATTTTGCAAAATAAACAAAATTATGTCCAAAAAACCCTGAAAATTTACTCGTTTTTCGTCGATTTTGCCAATTTACTTATATATTGGCTTATGTTATAATGATGCTTGTGGAAAAAACACAGAAAGGAAGAGAAAACATGAAACGTTTCCATTTAGCAGCTCTGTTTGCGATCATACTCGCAGTTGTCATCTTCTTGCCTTCCTGCGGCAATACCGAGACACCTGTGGTACCTGACGATACAGAGTCCACAATCAACAGCGAGGTTCCCGAGGAGCCCGATAACAAGGAATCCGACGAAACCAGCGAAAATGCTTCCGAAGAAACAAGCTCTGAGGCATCAACAGAAACAACCGAAAACACTACCGAGGAATCTTCCGAGGAGACCACCGAGGACGTAGCGTCTTCCGAGGAGACCACCGAGGAAACCACCGAGGAGACCACCGAGGGTCACACTCACAACTACGAGGCTGTAGTAACCGCTCCTACTTGCACCGAGGCAGGTTACACCACCTACACCTGCGAGTGCGGCGACACCTACAAGGGTGACGAGGTTGCGGCAAAGGGTCACACCTTCATCGACAGCAAGTGTGCTTGCGGCGAAGAGTACGTTGCAGTTCCCAGCGGCGACTGGATACTCGTAACCGAGCTCAAGGACGGCGACCGAGTTCTTATCGGCGCTCCCGCTTACGGCAAGCTTCTCTCCGCTCTCAAGGTTTCTGCAGGCTCCTTCTACAACAAGGGCGTTGATTATTCCGCAGACAACTTTGCAAACGTAACCGACGACGAGATCTTCGTTGTTACCGTTAACGATGACGGCACCTACACCTTCACCGCAGTAACCGGCGACGTTCTCGCTCTTGCTGCAAGCTATTCCTCTCTTAACAAGGACGGCGAGCACAAGTCATGGGCACTCACCGACAGAAACGACGGAACATTCCTTTTGAAGAATACCGGACGTAACCTCTATCTTGAGTGGTACAACTCCAAGGGTAACTGGAGCACCTACTCCGCAGGTAACACCGCTGAGTACTACCTCTCCTTCTACGTAAAGAATGAAAACGCAGGCGCAGAGCACGTTCACAACCACATCACCAAGGTTGTAGCTCCTACCTGCACCGTTGACGGCTACACCGAGTACACCTGTGCTTGTGGCGACACCTACAAGGCAGACGAGGTTAAGGCTTCCGGCACTCACAGCTATACGCCCGAAGTAACCGCTCCCACCTGCACCGAGGCAGGCTACACCACCTACACCTGCTCTTGCGGTGATAGCTACAAGGCAGACGAGGTTGTAGCAAAGGGCCACACCTTCGTTGAAGGTAAGTGCGAGTGCGGCGAAAAGGATCCCGATTACAAGCCTCCCGTCCCCGGCGGCGTGGCTGATTTTGACGCCATCGTGCTTCCCTCCACCAAGCCCAACGGCGACTCCTCCTACACCGCAACTTACACTTCTCCCAACGGCTGGATCACAGCTAACTCTGCAATTCAGTGCGGAGGTCCCGCAGGATGCTCCAATCCTCAGTACGTTGTTGTAGGTCCCGACAACACCCACAAGGCAGTATGCCTTAACGGTAAGACAACCGCTCCCGGTAAGATCACATCCCCCACTCTCAATACCGGTATTTCCAAGCTCACTATTCAGTACACCAAGATATTCACAGATACCGATCTTTCCGTAACCGTTACCATTACCGATGCGGCAGGTAACAAATACACTCACGTTATCGAAAAGCTTGGTATGGACAAGAACGAGAAATACGTTGTTTATACTGACGAATGGGTTCTCGAAACTCCCGTTTCCGGCGAATTCACCATCGAGATCGTAAACAACTGCCCTACCGGTCAAACCGGCAACAAGGACCGCTTCACCATTCTCGATCTTTCTTGGGAAGGCGTTCACACTCACAATTACACCGCAACCACCACCGCAACCTGCACCGCTGCAGGTGTTACCACCTACACCTGTGAGTGCGGTGACACCTACACCGAGGATACAGCAGCGCTCGGTCACGTTGACGCAAACCTCGACGTCGAGTGCGACAGAGAGGGCTGCACCAGCAAGGTAGCTCCCAAGGCTGACTCCGTTCTTTCTACATATACCGCTAACTGCGTAGGCTCCAAGGTTTCTGTTTCCAGCTCCTACTACGTCGTTGGTACTATCGTTGAGGTTCTTGACCAGAAGAACGGTATCTTCCTCATCGACGACGGCACAGGCGAAAAGTTCTATTTCAGACTTCCCAAGAATGCCGATGGCGTTTCTCACGCAAGCTGGGAGATCAAGCTCGTGCTTGGCGATAAGGTTCAGGTTTACGGCAAGATCAACAAGTACAACTCCAACACAGCTCCTAACGGTCAGTACTGGCCCGCAATGCAGTCTCCCGTTGCAACTCTTCTTGAGCAGCACACCCACGACTTCACCTTCAGCCCCGCAGATTGCTCCGAGCCCGCTCGTTGCGCTTGCGGACAGGGTACCGGTGAGCCTCGCGGTTGCATCGACGAAAACTCCGACAGCATTTGTGACGATTGCGGAAAGAATACCAAGTACAGCTATGAGTACGTTGAGATCAGAACCGATAACGGTAGCGGAGTTCATGATGCTACCGCACTGACCTACACCTGGAGCAGCGATAACTTCAGTGTGCAGGTAGCTAAGGCTGCCGGCGGTAACCTTTACGTTACCTCCAAGGATCACATGAGAGTTTATAAGAGTAATAACATCATTCTTACCAACAAGAACGGTCTCGCTGTCAAGACGGTAACCGTTCATCTCACCAACGAAACTCAGATAGCTAACTTCGAAAAGTTCCTCACCGGATACACCTACACCACCGACGCCGAGAAATTTACGATCACATTTGAGGTAAGCGCATTTGAAGCTCTTACTCTCACCAACCCCAGCACCGGTTCCACCACCCAGATCAAGGGATTCGAGTTCGGCTACGAGAAGTAATTCAACCGTTTAGCATTTAACACAGCGTTATACTAACGCCAAATAACTAAAAAGAGCATATCCGAAAAGCTCGACAATGCCAATTTGCAGGAGCATTGTCGAAGGATTCGGGTATGCTCGTTTTTGTTTGTGCCATTTTTTGCCCGCCGCCTCCCGTGCAGGCTCAAAACAAGGACAATTATTAGCCAAACATTGGAATTGAATACGGCAGCGCTTGGATATCAAGAAAATTATTTCATATTTAATTATTAAACATGCACAAATACAGGCGGCAAATTTGGACAAATCGCCAAAAAAACGATTTTTCTCGAAAAAATTCAAAAAAATAGTTTCAATTTTTACAATTGTGTGGTATAATATATTAGTTGTAAGTATTATTTTGAGAAAGGAGAAAAAACATGATCAAGGACATTCAAAAAGCAGGCATGTGGAAGCGTATTTCCGCCGCTCTGTTGGATATCGTCGTGCTCATAATCATAGCCGAGGCATTCATTTTGCTTTTTTCATGGATGACCGGATTCAGTGACCATCTCAAGAAATACGACGCCTTGGAAAATGAGCTTGCAGACATAGCCGAGGAGTATTACAAGGAATACGGCGTGGACGTCGAGCTCATAGCCAATACCGAGGAGTTCGGCAAGCTTTCAAAGGAAGAACAGGACGCTTACAAGGTCATTGTTGAAGCCGCAGACAAGGCATTTAAAAAAGACTCAAAGGTCATGGAGATATACTACGAGCAGAATGACGTTCTTTCTGACATCATCAGCCGCTTACTGATCGTTATAACCTTCCCGATCCTCATTTCCTTCACAATACTTGAATTCGTGATACCTCTCATATTCAAAAACGGTCAGACACTTGGCAAAAAGGCTTTCGGTATAGCCGTTATGCGAGTCGACGGCATAAAGGTCACCCCCTTTATGATGTTTGCCAGAGGCATTCTCGGAAAGTGCACCTTCGGATTACTGGTCCCCATATATCTCATTATTATGGTGATCTTCAGCATACTCGACATCAGGCTTGGAGCAATAGTTCTCCTTGCAATACTGATCGCTCAGATAGTTATTCTTTTCGCAACGAAAAATCGCACCCCCATCCACGATATGCTGGCTCAGACCGTAACCGTGGATATGTCCTCGCAGATGATATTCGACACTCCCGAGGAGAGAGACGAGTATTACAACAGGATCACCTCGGAAAGCGCCGCCGATTTCGGTCGCAGCTTCCACGACACAACGGTGTCAAAATAAATTCGGTTCCAATTAAATTTTGAACATAAAAAGCAACAATACAGGAAGGATGACAAGCAAATGAAAGTTGTATTGGAAAATCTAACCAAAGTCTTCCCCTCGAGAAACAAGAAGTCGGGTGAGGAAGTAGTTGCGGTAAGCAACTTCACCTTTGAGATCCCCGACGGAAAGCTGATCGGTCTTCTCGGCCCCTCCGGTTGTGGAAAGAGTACCACTCTTTACATGATCAGCGGACTTCAGAAGCCCTCGGGCGGTAAGATCTTTTTCGGAGACGATGACGTTACCGATCTCTCTCCCGAAAACAGAGGCATCGGTCTGGTGTTCCAAAACTATGCACTCTACCCCCATCTGACGGTCAAGCAGAACATCATGTTCCCGCTTCAGAACCTCAGAGGAGCTGACAAGCTCTCAAAGAGCGAGATGATCGAGCGCGCTTATCAGGCGGCTAAGCTCGTTCAGATCGACAACCTTATGGAAAGAAAGCCCTCCGAGCTCTCCGGCGGTCAGCAGCAGAGAGTTGCTATCGCGCGTGCTCTTGTAAAGATGCCTAAGGTGCTTCTTCTCGACGAGCCTCTTTCCAACCTGGACGCACGTCTCCGTCTCCAGACCAGAGAAGAGATCCGCCGCATCCAGAAGGAGACCGGTATCACCACCATTTTCGTAACCCACGACCAGGAAGAGGCAATGTCCATTTCCGATATGATCGTAGTTATGAAGCTGGGTGTAGTTCAGCAGACCGGTAAGCCCCAGGACATCTACGATGATCCTACCAACCTCTTCGTTGCAAAGTTCCTCGGAACTCCTCCTATCAACGTATTTGAGGGACTCGTTGAGGGCGGAAAGCTTTACATCGGTGAGAACGCGGTTTTCGACGTTCCCGGTGCAGACGATCAGGCTGTATACGTTGGTATCCGTCCCGAAGGCTTCATTCCCGACGAAAACGGTCCCCTCGTATGTAACCTCAACAATATCGAGGTCATGGGAAGAGACGTCAGCGTAGTTTCTACTCACGAAGCGTCTGTTAATCCCATCGTCCGCTCGATCATCAACTCCGACGTCAAGATCGAGACCGCGGAGACTATAAGCTACACATTGAAGCCTCACAAGGTATTCCTCTTCAACAAAGAAACAGAAGAAAGAGTTTATTTTGAGGTGAAGTAATGGTAGATAGCAAGCATCAATGGAAAGCTTGGGTGTACTTGCTCCCTGCTATCATTCTGCTTCTGATATTTACGGTCTACCCGATCATCAATACGGTCGTGACCGCATTTATCTACAACGTGGAATACAAGCCCGCAAGCATCCAGGTTGAAAGCGTTGAAAACGCAGAAGACAAATATTACTTCTATTTTGTCGATGAAGACACTAACGAAAAGCGCTATATGAGTGCCGTAAGTGCTGAGGACGGTAGCCTTCACATGGGATATGTGGACGAGCCCGACGCTGCAAAAAGCGCATTCAGCTACGACGCATCTTTCTCGGTCTGGACATTGACAGTTGACGAAAAGCAGTACTTCTTTGCTGCTACCGATGATTCCGATGCAGATCTCATCGAGGCAACCGAGGAAAACATCGAAATGCTCGGTCAGTCCATCTACCCCGCAAATCTGATGCTCAACGGTAAGATCGTAACCAAGCTCGACCCTTCGAATCCCGAGGCTGAGGAGGAAAGCGGCTCCGAGTCCGTGTCCGAGTCCGAAACCGAGGCAGTGACCGAATCCGACACCGAGACCGGTGACGAATCGACCACCGAAGGCGAGGGCAACGCAGTTGCAGGAACCACCAACAAGCCCTCCAAGGATAACAAAAATGCATATACGTTCGGTGTATTCAAGGGCATGCCCGAGGCACTGAGATACATATTGGCAACCGGAGAGAACGGACACCTTGACACCACCGCTGACCTTGACGAGGCTTCTCTGATAGCAGGTCAGGGATTCACTGTGGACGGCAAGAGAAGCTTTAAGCTTTACATCCCCGACGCTAAGATCAACCCCACCGTATACATGAACGTCGTTGTTGACGCCGACGGTTCCGCATCTCTTGAATATGCAGACACCACCGATGTACTCTTCGCATACAACAGCGATCTTGGTGCTTGGACCTGCACCGTAAACGAAACCGAATATTATCTCGGTCTCGACGGTATTAACCGAATCGGTGTTTATCCCACTGCCGAAATCGCAGAGGAAAACGCTCCTGCTCCCGCAAAGGTATATCTTCACAGAGAAAACGGTGAAGCAGAAGAAGTAACCGCATTCCTCCCCCGTTTCGCATTCCGTATCGGTGTAAACCGCGTTGCTAACGGTGAACAGTTCTTCATCACTACCGGCGAATCCGAGACTAACGGTCTCATGCTCACTCAGGACGTAATTAAGGGTGAAACCTTCCGCAAGTTCGGTATAAATAACTTCGTGCGCGTTCTTACGAGCAAGGGAAGTGACTTTATGACCTGCTTGTTGAACACATTCATTCTGACCATCACCACCGTTCCGCTCTCAACAGTCCTCGCACTGCTTATCGCGGTAGGTCTTAACTCCATCAAGCCTCTTCAGAGACTTCTCCAGACTATCTTCTTCCTGCCCTACGTTACCAACTCTATCGCAATAGGTATGGTATTCGCGGCAATGTTCAATATCGTCGGTATTAATTCCGCGCAGGAATCCGTCGGTATTATAAACAACGTTCTGGGCATATTCGGAATCGAGAGAATAAACTGGATCAACCAGGGCGCTCCCGCATGGGCAAGCTTCACTGCTATTATCATTTACATCGTATGGAACGCACTCCCCTTCAAGATCCTTATCCTTCTCGGCGGATTGCAGAGCATCAACAAGCAGTACTACGATGCGGCTAAGATCGACAGCACTCCCAAGTGGCGCGTTCTTACCAGAATCACCGTTCCGCTGCTCTCCCCCATGCTCACATACACCATCATCACCAGCTTTATCGGCGGCTTCAAGGAATATTCCAGCGTCGTCGGTATATTCGGCGACTCCAGAAGAGTTCCCGGCGGTGCTAACATGAACACCATCGTAGGACATATTCAGGATCACCTTGAAATCACTCAGGACTACGGTCTTGCAGGTGCTGCGGCGCTTATGCTCTTCGTTATCATCTTCATCGTTACCATGATCAACCTGCGCATAAGCAAGAAGAGCACTCACTATTAATGAAGGGAGGAACAGCAAAATGGCTAAGAAAGAAAAGAACGTCACTAACACTATGAAAGTGATGGAAGAAAAGAACATTCAGAAGGTTGCTTCCTCTCAGAAGGTAGGAAAGGTCTTCGGACAGATCGCGGTCTACACCTTCCTTGGAATCATGGCACTGATCGTGCTCTTCCCCTTCTACTTCATGATCATTTCGTCCTTGAAGGACATGCCCGAGTACAGAGAGCCTGTTCCCACGCTCATTCCTCAATCGTGGCAGTATGAAAACTACACCGACCTCCTTATTCCTCACGAGTGGGCAGAGAAAGTCGGACTGGCTGGAGTCATCGTTTCCGAGGAAGCTCCCCAGCACGACTTCGATCTCTTCACCCTCTTCAGAAATACCATGTACGTCGGTATAGTATCCACCATATTCTCGGTCGTTATCACCGTCCTCAGCGCATTCGCGTTTGCACGACTAAACTTTAAAGGTAAGAACATGCTATTCGCGGCGCTCTTGGGAACGATGATGATCCCCGGCGAGCTCTTTACTATCACGAACTACGCGACGGTTATGACCAAGGGAGGCTGGTTCCCCACCCTCTTCAACGGTATGGGTAATCTGTTCGGTCTGTTGGATTTCAACATTCCCTTCGTGGATTCCAGCTTTGCGGCTCTGATCGTGCCCTTCCTCGTAAGCGTATTCTACATTTACCTTTTGAGACAGAACTTCTTGCAGATACCCAACGAGCTCTACCTCGCCGCTAAGGTCGACGGTACCAGCGACTTCAAGTATCTCTGCAAGGTTATGATCCCTCTCTCGCTCCCCACCATTATCTCGATCACCATCCTGAAGATGATGGGTGCGTGGAACTCCTACATGTGGCCCCGTCTCGTTGCAAACGACGATGCTCACAGACTGATCACCAACGGTCTTAGAAATGCATTCGCCGACGTTAACGGTGACGTTAACATTCCTCAGCAGATGGCGGCGGTTGCGCTCGTTTCGATTCCTCTCTTCTTAGTATTCGTTTTCTTGAGAAAATATATTATGAAGGGCGTAAGCCGAAGCGGTATCAAGGGTTAATCGCTTTTTCAGCAGAAGAAAAGGCTTAACAATAAGAAAAAAATTTTTTGGAGGACAAAAACATGAAAATGAGATTTCTCGCATTCTTTATGGCAGCTATTCTCTGCTTCGGTTCTATAGCACTCGTTGCTTGTGACAACACGAAGCCCAATGAGAACAAGGGTCCCGAAGAAAGCAGCACTCCCGAAACCCCCGAGACTCCCGACAACGAGTCCCAGCAGCAGCAGAAGCCCGACGATAACGAGCAGAAGCCCGACACCCCCGTTGTTAAGGACGAGGGCTACGACGGAAGCGCAGTTACCGTTGTATTCTACCACACTATGGGTCAGAACCTCAGAGACGTTCTCGATCTTTACATCGCAGAATTCAACAAGCTCTACCCCAACATTACCATCCAGCACGAGCAGGTTGGTGGCTACGACGACGTTCGTCAGCAGATCAGCACCGAGATCACCGTTGGTAACCAGCCCAACATCGCTTACTGCTATCCCGACCACGTTGCTTCCTACAACACCGCTAAGGCAGTATTCCCCCTCGACTCCCTCATCAACAGCATGGCAATAGTTACCCGCGCTGACGGCAGCGAAGAGGTTATGGGTCTTGACCAGTACCAGATCAACGACTTTATCCCCGGTTACTACAACGAGGGTAAGCAGTTCGGTGACGGTAAGATGTACACCCTTCCCCTTTCCAAGTCTACCGAGGTTCTTTACTACAACAAGACCTTCTTCGACAAGCACGGCCTCACTCCTCCCACCACTTGGGAAGAGATGGAAGCTCTCTGCGCACGCATCAAGGAGATCGAGCCCAATTCTATCCCTCTCGGATACGACAGCGAAGCTAACTGGTTCATCACCATGACCGAGCAGCTCGGCACTCCCTACACCAGCGCAACCGGCGATCACTTCCTCTTCAACACTGCAGAGAACAGAGAGTTCGTTAAGGAGTTCAGAAGCTGGTATGAGGCAGGCTACCTCACCACTCAGGAGCTCTTCGGCGCATACACCTCCGGTCTTTACGTAACCAACGATCCCACAAAGCCCACAAGCTACATGTCCATCGGTTCCTCCGCAGGTGCTACTCACCAGCGTCCCGCTAAGGAAAACGGCGCATACCCCTTCGAGGTAGGCATCACCACTATTCCTCAGAAAGATGCTTCCAACCCCAAGGTTATCTCTCAGGGTCCTTCCCTCTGTATCTTCGATAAGGCTAACAAGCAGGAAGTTTACGCTTCTTGGCTCTTCATGAAGTTCCTTACCACCAACGTTGAATTCCAGGCTGAATTCTCCATGGCTTCCGGTTACGTTCCCGTTCTTAAGTCCGTTGCCGAGAACGAGGCTTATGCAGCTTGGCTTAACGGTGCAAACGGCGGCGACGGCATCGCAGCTCTCTCCGCAAAGGTTTGTCTCGATCAGGCTGACGCTTACTACACCTCTCCCGCATTCAACGGTTCTTCCACCGCTCGTGACCAGGTAGGTCTTCTTATGCAGGATTGCTTCACCACTGCCGTTCCCGAAGGCAAGACCATCGATCAGCTTCTTGACGAGCTCTTCGAGGCTGCAGTTGAAAAGTGCAAGTACCTCTCTTAATCAATAATTGAGGTCAAACAAACAGGTTAATATAATAATGAAGAAAATCATTAGCAATCTGCTTGTTATCGCATTGCTGATAGGTACCCTTGTAGGGTGCCTGTCAGCTTGTGTTAACACAGGCAACGAACAAGAAACCGACTCTACGTCCACTTCCACACCGGTAGAAAACGAGAGTCAGGAAAACACCTCTTCCGAGGGCTCTTCCGAGGAAGAAACCGAAAAACCCGCAGAGCATATCGACTTTGCAGGATCGGTCAAGCTCGACATGAACTCCGAGACCCTCAAGCAAGAGGTTACCGTCAAGGCGTTTATCGACGGCGATACAACTCACTTCTACGTCCCCACCTCTCTTATGGACACCGGATTTATTAAGGCAAGATATCTTTCCGTAAATACCCCCGAGTCCACAGGTAAGATCGAGGAATGGGGTAAGGCGGCTTCCAACTTCACTAAGGAGAAGCTTTCAAGCGCTACCTCCATTATCATTGAATCGGACACCGCAACTCTTAACGCAGACTCCACCGGAGACAGATATCTCCTTTGGATCTGGTACAAGCCCCAGGGCAGCGACGAATACCGCAACCTCAATATCGAAATATTGCAGAACGGTCTCGCGATCGCTTCCAACTCCGCTAACAACCGTTACGGAAGCATCTGTATGGATGCCATCAATCAGGCGAGAGCTGAAAAGCTCCACGTTTATTCAGGCCAGAAGGATCCTAACTTCTTCTACGGCGACGCATACGAGCTCACACTCAAGGAGCTCCGTTGCAACATCGAGCAGTATAACGGTGCTAAGGTCGCATTCACCGGAGTCATAACCATGGACCACGATAATGCGGTATACGTTGAAAGCTACGATGAAGAGACCGCTATGTGGTACGGAATGTACGTATACTACGGCTTCGAATCCAGCAGCTATCTGCTCGACTTCCTTTCCATTGGCAACGAGGTAAGAATCGTTGGTACCGTATCCTATTACGAGACCGGCGGAAGCTATCAGGTTTCCGGACTTTCTTACCGTGCAATGAGACCCAATGATCCCTCCAACACTCAGAAACTCAGCGAGGGACATACTCCCGTTTACCTTCCCACCGCTCCCGAGACCTTTGCTAACAAGAAGGTTGACGTAACAAGCCTTGACGAGGAAGGAAACGAGGTCATCAAGACCTACAGCTACGCGCAGCTTGCAGTCTACTCCTCCATCAGCATGGAAGGACTTAAGGTTGTTCGCGTATACACCACCGACACCGAGGGCAGCTCTAACAAGGGCGCAATGACACTTACCTGCGAGGCAAACGGTGTAACCATTCAGGTTCGCACCACCGTTTTCCGTGATGCAGACGGAAATCTGATCACCGAGGATTATTATAAAGGTAAGACCATTGACGTTAAGGGTATTATCGAATTCTTCTCCGGCGATTATCAGATCAAGGTATTCCACCCCAGTGATATTATTATTCATTAATAATATAAAAATCAAAATTCATAAGGAGACATTATGAAAAAACTAATTGCAATTGTTCTCGTTGCACTTATGTGCATTTCCGTTCTTGCGGCATGTACTCCCGCAGAACCCGAGACACCCGACACCCCCGAATCCTCCACTCCCGAGACCAACGAGTCCGAGCCCAATGAGGATACTTCCTCTGAGCCCGACGGCGAGGATACATCCTCTACTCCCAATGCTTCCGAGTACGATGTTGAGGCGGCTAAGGAGAACGTTAAGGTTCTTAACAATAACCTTCTTAAGAACCCCAGCACCGGTAAGGACTTCACCGTTACTCCCCAGGTTATGATCGCAGGTGTTGTTTACACCGTTACCTGGACCGTTAACACCGACAAGGTTACCGTTGACGTAAACGACGAAGAGAAAACCGTTACCATCAATGTTGACGAGGATGCTCTTGAGGAACTCGCATACGTCCTCACCGCAACCATTACCGCTCCCGATGGAACTACCGCTGTTCTCGAGTTCAACCTCACAGTTCCTAAATTCAAGTTCACTACCTTTGCTGAGTACGCTGCAGCTGAAAAGGGTACCTTTGTAACTGTACAGGGTATCGTTACCGGTGTATTCTCCAAGACTACCGGCTCCGCTGCTAACGGCCTTTACATTCAGGATCTGAATAACGAGGGCGGTTACTACGTATACAACCTCGCTGATGATCCCAACGGCACTATCCTTCCCGGTATGACCGTTGTAGTTCGTGGTGACACAGATCTTTACAACGGCACCTACGAGATCGTAAATGCTTCCGTTCAGGTTACTGACGAGACTATCAAGACCGTAGAGCCCATCGACTACACCAACCTTCTTGCAACAGCAGAAAAGCTCAGCGATACAGCTCTCGTTGCAAAGCAGGCGCTTCTCGTTACCGTTAAGGGTGTTACCATCCTTGAGGCTGGCGACAACGGCTACTACTACTTCCAGGCAGGAGCTCACAAGGTTTACCTCAGAATCTCCAGCTCTAACAACGCTACTACCTCCGAGGCTCTCGAAGCTATCAAGGCTGCTCACGGAGCTAACTACGGTAACGTTGCAGACGTTACCGGTGTAATCTCTCTTTACAACGGCAACTTCTACCTCTCCCCCATCTCTGCTGATGCATTCAGCAATATCACTGTTCCCGAGAGAACCGACGCTGAGAAGGCTGCTCTCGAGCTTTCAGGTCTTAAGCTCGACGCTTCCGCGTCCTCCAACAAGGTTATCGAGCTCCCCGCAGTTGGAACTACTTATGAAAATGTAACCTTCACTTGGGCAACCACCGATACTACAGGTGCTGCTGTTATTGCTGACGGTAAGCTCACTCTCACTATTCCCGATGCTGAGCTTGTTGTAACTATCACCGTTACCGCAACCTGCGGCGAAGCAACTGATACCAAGGAATTCACCATCAAGCTTTCCAAGACCATCACCCCTCTCAAGGACGCTATTGAGATCGGTGCGGCTAAGGATCACAACACCTACACCGAGGACAAGTACATCGTTGCAGGTGTCATCACCGAAATTTATAACGAACAGTACGGCAATATGTACATCGTTGACGAGCTTGGCAACAAGTTCACCGTTTACGGCGTATACATTGAAGGCAAGAAGTACGGCGACTTCACCGGTGCTAAGCCCGTTGCAGGCGACTACATCGTAGTTATGGGTGCTCTCGGTCAGTACAACGGCACCGCTCAGATGAAGAACGCTGACCTCGTTTCCTTCACTACTCCCACCAGCATTACCGACGCGGTTGCTCTCGGCGCTGCTAAGGATCACAACACCTACACCGAAGATAAGTACGTTATTTCCGGTGAGATCACTGAAGTTCAGAGCGATAAGTACGGTAACGTAGTTATCAAGGACGCAGCAGGCAACTCTATTCTCGTATACGGTCTCTACAGTGCTAACGGCGCTACCAGATACGACGCTATGGAGACAAAGCCCGCAGTTGGCGACACCATCGTCGTTCTCGGTATTCTCGGTCAGTACAATGGCACCGCTCAGATGAAGAACGGCTGGCTCATCGGCTACACCGCAGGTAATGCTGGTGGTAACGAGGGCGGCAACGAAGGCGGCAATGAAGGCGGCAATGAAGGTACTACTACTCCTTCCGACAAGATCACTACCATTGCAGGTGCTCTTGCAGGAACTGTAGGTGCAGAGGTTGAGCTTATCGGTACCGTTTCTGAATTCTATCAGGGTTGGAATACCCAGTACAACAACTGCTCTCCTTACATCGTTGACGATGCAGGCAACAAGATCATTGTTTTCCGTTGCAAGCTCGACGTTAAGATCGGCGACGTAATCAAGGTTGTTGGTGTGCTTGGTGCATACAACAATGTAAATCAGGTTGCAGAGGGCTCTACCGTTACTCTTGTAACCGCTCACGTGTGCAGCGATTTCACCGCAGCTGACTGCCTCAACGCAGCAGTTTGCAAGGTGTGCGGAAAGGCTAACGGCGAGGCTCTCGGTCACGCTTACACCGACGGTGCTTGCACAAGATGTGGCGCAACTCAGACCACCGGAACCGTTACCGTAAGCAAGACTATTGCTTCCCTTATCACCGAGCTTGGTTGGACAGGCAGCACTACAAAGCAGACCTTCACTCTTGACGATAACGTAACCGTTAAGATCAACGGTGGAAACAACACCGGTAAGGCATACAACGGTGACCATATCCGTATCTATGCTACCGATTCTCCCGCAGGAACCATAACCATTTCTGTTCCCGAAGGCTATGAGCTTGTTTCCATTAAGATCTCCGCTCAGACTGGAACCTATGCATTCCTTTATCTTGGCGAAGGCACAACCGATATTTGTAATGTAACCACCGCTGTTTCCGGATCTTCCGTAGTTCTTAATTCTGTTAAGAACGGATCCGACGGCAAGCAGGTACGTGTTACCGCAATCGAGGTTGTTTACCAGCCCGTAGCAGGCTAATATCATTTAGTCAAATTTTTCCACCCCGCCACGGCGGGGTGGTTTTTTATCGTAAAATCCGCATAAATTCACCTTTTTTCTCTAAAAGCCTTGCAAAAGTCAGAAAAATATAGTATAATATATCGTAATTTTGATTTTGAAAGGCAAATATATGAAATTCAACTACAGAATACTATCGTTTTTACTGGCTCTGTTGCTGACTATCGCAATATTTACCGGTTGCAACACCACGGGCAATGAAAATCTTTCCGACGTGCCCTCAGAAAGCGAAAGCTCCGAGATAGAATCAAGCGAGCACGGCTCCGGCGAGGAAAGTGAAGGTATCGATTCGTCCGATACGGTGTCAGAAAGCGAAGAAAGTGAAGAGAGCGACGAAACCTCAGAAATCACGGCAACGAGCGGCGAAGAGACCACAAGCGAGATCGAAAGCTCCGAAGAAAGCGAAGTTCTTCCCCCTCTCGAAATACACGAGGCGTTGGGTTCCCCTGCAGGCTATCTCCCCGCAGGAAGCTACGAGGAGGCTATCGAGAGAAGCAAAAATAATCAGCTTTCGGGATACGATTTCGTGCCCGATCAGGCTCCGATCCTTTCCGAATACCGCCCGATGCAGGACGGCAAGTACGTAAAGAACACCAACTCGTACTACGCGGACTACAACACCTACGTAGTCGTAGACGCTTACGGCAGAGAGGTCTTCCGCATTTATCGCGGTGGCGCGTACATAACTCTTGAAGAGGTTGCCGCATACGTTTACGCCTTCGGCACATATCCCGCAAATCACACGTACACAAAAACCACCAGCGTTTCGGGTAACGCATGGGGCAAATATCTGCGCTCCAATCACTCGAAATTCAGCGGCAACACATCCAAATATCCCTACGAGCCCGAGCTTCCCCGAATCAGCGGTTGCGGTGGAGATCTCCAATACTGGGAAATGGATATCGGAACCACGGGCACAGACTGTGATCCCTCTTATTCTGCCGTTATATACAATAACGGCACAAAGATCACTCGCGGTGCCGCGAGAATAGTTTACACCTGGAACGACCTTAACGGAAACGGCATGACCGATCCCACCGACATCGTTTTTGTCTTCTACACCTACAACCACTACAACGATTTTCAGGAATATCTGAATTATTACGGCGGTTGGGGCGAAATGTTCGGAAACATCACGGGCGGAGGCAAGATCTCCAGCAAGTACGATTACAATCCCACGCCGTATGTACCCGTTGTAAACGGTTCGATAGAGGCAAGATTTGAAGAGTCCGCCCCCTCAGAGTGCATCATCCTGCTCGCCTGGATCGACCGCAGAGCATTTGAGCTTATTACAAACGCATAATATAAAAAACCGACGAAAGCTTTGCTTTCGTCGGTTTTTAGTTTATTTATAAAGATCCTTAAGCTTAGCATACGCCGCAAGATCGGTCTTGTTTGCGGTAAGAGGAGAGATAGATACGTAACCGCCTCTTATAGCGTTTATATCCACCGCAAGGTTGCTGGGATCGCCCTTGACCGGCTCACCGACCTGCTTGTACATGTCGTTTCCGCAACAAACGAAGGAATCACTGTAGAACATTCCGCCCTGATGGGTGATCCTGATCCCCTTGCTCTTTTCGGTGGGGATATTCACGTTAAGAAGCTCGGTGTGCTTGAGTAGCTCCTTCTCTTCGATAAAGGAATATACCTCGTCAAGCTCTGCTACGGCATTGTCAAATCCGTCCTTGTCGGTGGAAAAGGCGATCGCCTTAAAGCCCATTCTCGAAGCCTCAAATATAGCTCCGATAGTGCCTGAATATGCGATGTCGTCTCCGAGATTATAGCCGTAATTGATTCCCGAAAGTATCAGATCATACTCTCTTTCAAGCCCAAGCACTCCGAAACGGACACAGTCGGCAGGAGTTGAATCCATCGCCCAAGCCTCAATGCCGTCGAACTCGACGCGCTTGATCTCTACGGGATGAAAGAAATCGATCGACTGGCTCTTTCCGCTCTGCTCTACCTTGGGCGCCACCACGGTGACCTCACCCAGCTTCTCTGCCCAATGAGCAAGGGCTCTCAAGGACTTGGATGCAATACCGTCATCGTTAGTCACAAGTATTCTCATATCCAGCCCTCGTTGTTTTCCTTGTAGTCCTTCAGTCTCGCGTCGCACTCCTCAAGAATAGCCTTGATCTCCTTCTTGGAGTTGAGCGTAGCGCCTGCCGCGCAAGCGTGACCGCCGCCGCGATATCTTTCAGCGATCTCGCTGATAGTTACAAATCTCGAGCGCAGACGAACTCTTATGTTCTTCTTTTCTGTGTTTTCAATGAAAGCCAACCACATAAGGCTCCCTCTGATCGACTCGAGGTGCGAAACGCACGCACTTGCCTGCTCGCCCGAAAGTCCGAACTTCTTCTGCATAGCCTTGTCAACGATGATATACGCCACACCGTTTTTCGTAACCTTCATCTTTTTATAGACGTATGACTGGAACTTCAGCTCCTCGAAATCCTTGATATAGAGATTGGCATAAAGCGTATCGGTATCAATGCCGGCATCGAGAAGCATACCCGCATATCTCATGGTATCTCCGTCCACCGAGCGGAAGCGGAAGCGTCCCGAGTCGGTGACCATACCCACGTAAAGGTAGGTTGCCGCCTCCTTCGTAAGCTGAAGCTCGTCGCGGAAGGTGCTCCAGAATTCAACCACCATCTCGCAGGTAGAGGACTTCTCCTCCTCTATCCAGCAGTAGTCTCCGTAGGGCTTGTGGTCGATATGGTGGTCGATCTTAGCAATCTCACGGCAATTCTTGTATTTCTGATTTGAAATTCTGTCCTCGCTTCCGGTATCAAGCACAAGCGCCAGCGCATCGGCATAAAGCTCGTCCGCAATAGGCTCGTCCTCACCGCCAAGGAAGCTGAGATAATCGGAATAATCGTTGTTAAGAAGATATATCTCCTTTTCAGGGAAGGACGCGCGGAGTATTTCGCGCATACCCTTGGTAGAACCGATAGCGTCTCCGTCGGGTCTGAAATGACGGAATATGATAATTCTGTTATATTCTTTTATCTTTTGGAGTATCTTCTCCATATTTTCTCTGTTCATATCTGTTCCTCTGCAATTCTATTAAGATCTTCAAGCAGCATCATAGCCTCGTCGTAATTCTTCAGGGTGCATCCGCTTGCCTTTTCGTGACCGCCGCCGCCGTACTTTACCGCGGTGCGGTTGATATTGTAACGGCTGGAGCGAAGCTCGCAAAGAATGCCGTCCTCAGTCTCGGTAAAGTTGACCCAGATATCGACTCCGCGGATCTCGCCCATAACGCCGACCATACCGCGTGAAATTGTGAAGGTATCAACTCCGCTCTCGCGCGCCTCATCTGCGGTGGTATATATATATGCTACGTTTTTATCCGTAAATTTAACCTTAAGCACGAACTGTGCGCGCAAACGGATATATGAAAAATCGTCCGCATAGAGGTTTCGGTATATTTCCGACGTATCTATTCCCGTCTCCAGAAGGATCGCCGCACGTCGCAGGGTGTCGGGCTTAGTGGAATCATAGCGGAAGCGTCCGGAATCGGTGACCATACCGGTGTAGATCGCCGCAGCCGCCTCGGTCGAGATCTGCCAACCCGCCTCCACAGCGAGGGAGACGATAAGTCCGCAGCAGCTTTCATAGCTTGTGTCGGTCACCTCAACGTTTGCGATCTTTTCACAGAATATGTGATGGTCTATTCTCGCGGTCTCTGCGGCAAGATTATATCTCGTATCGCTTATAAGCGCGCTTGCAGAGGTATCGAGAATGATGGCGAGCGCACCTGCGTAATCCTCATCAAGGACGGTGTCGGGGGTGCTATCCTTAACAAAGGCATATCTTCCCGCTCCATCGCCCACGGCAAGCACGCGCTTGTGGGGATAATTCTCGGCGATCAGCTTTTTAAGTCCGATCTGGCTTCCGATAGCGTCGCCGTCGGGCTTGGTGTGTCTGTGGATAATTACCGTGTCGTATTTCTCGATCAAAGAAATAATAGATTCAAACATTTCCGTCTCTCCTTACATATCAAAATAGCCTTTGTATTCAACGCGCAGATCGCTGTTCGGGAACAGGTAGGCGTGAAGATCGATGAGATAATCGTCGGTCATGCTGGCGATATAATCAACAACGATCTGGTTAGGCTCTGAGCTTTCATAGGCTGTCTCACGCTTATAGTGAGCAGAATTGATGTAATCAATGTGATGCGAGAAGATGGGCGAGGTGTGATTATTCGCCTTGAGATCGTCAAGCAGCTGACCGTATATCTCCGCCATCATAGGTCGCACGGTGGTATTAAGTCCCGCAAGCTTCGCGGCATTGTTATATATCAGCTCGTAATTTTCCTTTTGAGACTTCTTGAGCGCATTGAAGTGCTTGGCATCGAGCTTGATATGATCCTTGCCGTAGCTGTTCTCTATTATATTGACGACAAGATTGTTTATGATCTCCGCATTGATCGAGCCGATCTCCTCGTTATAGAATACGCTTTCTTCAACTATCTTCGCGCGGGACGCGTCCTGGCGGTCCTTTCCGAGGTAAGCGATGACGTCGGAAATGCGCACAACGACGCCCTCAAGTGTATTGGGCATCAGCTTCACGGTGAATTCCTTACTCTCGTAGCATTTTTCAAGGATCTTGTCAAACTCGTCAAAGCCGCTTATAGGCTCAACGTGATATTCGTCGCAAAGCAGCTCACCGTTATGCGTAAGTATGCCGCCCAGAGTCTGAAGGCTTATGTTATAAGGGAAAATACCGTCAAGAACTCGAACCGACTGAACGTTGTGATAAAAATGTCTTCCGGTATGGTTGAAATATAGCTCGTCGAGGTATTTTTCGCCATTGTGAGCAAAGGGTGGGTGACCGATATCGTGACCCAGCGCGATAGCCTCGATAAGATCGAGGTTGAGATGCAGAGCCGCGCCAATGGTGCGCGCGATTCGGGAAACGAGCTGAACGTGCAGACTGCGACGGGTTATATCGTCATTTTTGCAAAGAGAAAATACCTGAGTCTTGTCAGCGTATCGGTTGTAGAACGGGCAATGCATTATTTTATCGATATCGTGAACAAAGGTGGGGCGCCAGACCGTGGCGGTATCCTTAGAAAGATTATGGCGACGAATCACCTTATCGTCAGGGAAAGAAACGTCTTCATAGACTCCGCTTTCCTTGGCAAGGCGGATAGCCTCTGTCGTAGCATTTGAAAGCTTTTCGTATTTCGGCATGGTTTATCCTCCGTTAATATTTGAAAGCCTCTGATTTTCCGCAAAATTCCATTTGCGGTCTTTCGGGGCGGGATTTTCGTGAAATTATTCTGTATTGCAATAAATCTCCTTTTACATTATAACACAACTTTCGTCAAATTTCAATATTAAATTATATTTTTCCTTTTTTTCTCTTGCCCTTGAGACGAAAATATGGTATACTTATACATAGAGAATTATTATGCCCCCATCGGGGTCGAAAGGATATGTAAATGGCAAAGCTTTATTTTAAATACGGTGCGATGGGCTCGTCCAAAACGGCAAATGCGCTGATCACAAAATTCAATTATGAGGAGCGCGGAATGAAGGTCTGGCTTATCAAGCCCGCCCTTGACGATCGCAACGGAGTCACCAAGGTCCACTCAAGAATAGGCATTGAGGCTGACGCCTTCGTGGTTTCTCCCGAGACCGATCTTATCTGCGAATTTGAAAATCGCAAGGACATTCACGCCATTATTGCCGACGAGTGTCAGTTTTTCACCACCGAGCAGATCGATCAGCTTCGCCGCATAGTAGATGAATACGACATTCCCGTGCTCTGCTTCGGACTGAGAACCGACTTTCTTACCCGACTTTTCGACGGAAGCAAAAGGCTTTTCGAGGTTGCCGACTCGATCAACGAGGTAAAAACCATCTGCGCCTGCGGAAAAAAGGCGATCGTTAACGCGCGTATCGACAGTGAAGGCAGGGTGCTCGTGGAGGGCGGACAAATACTTATCGGCGGCAACGACGCATACGTTGCTATGTGCCATAGCTGTTGGAAAAGAGCAGCCGCGAAATATACAAAACCCGAATAATAAAACCAAACACCGACGAGAAGCCCTCGTCGGTGTTTGGTTTATATTGAAATGAAATTGCGATTTATTTCGTCAAGAACAACAGCTTATGCTTTTTCACGCTGAATCGGTCGGAGATCATGCCGCTTTCTCTATCCGTCCATTTGTCCTTGAGCACTATTTCGTAATCCGCGTCGGACAGGTTTCCAACCACAAGATATTTTTCGTGGCTGACAAACATCGAAATATTGACGTTTTGCGGAATGGGGGACAAAATATCGTCGCTTTCGGTCAGTCCGATATAAGCGATGGTATTTTCCTCCACCATAGGCTTATAGAGCTTCATATACTTGCTCCAAGTGGGGTAATCGCGCTCGTCATCGGGTATCGCAGACCAACGGCTGTGCACGTAAGGTCCGTCGGGATGCTCCTTGTTGTAATCGTAGACCGCCTTTTGGAACTTATATCCACCGCCCGGCTCAGATCCCGGAGTGCAATACATAGGCACGTTCTCATCGATGACTCTGCCTCTGAGGGGTCTGCCGCAGGAGGTGAGCAACGGGAACTGGAGGAAAGGTATAACAGCGGTGAAGAAATAGTCGGGGTCCTTGATAGCCGAAAGTGCTTTATCGGGACACGGCACAACGTAAAACGGGAAATGCTTTCCAACGGTCAGATTATCGGTGCTGGCGCCCTCTCCTATCCAGAGGTAATCGTATACCTTATCAAGACAGGGAGCGGGAGAATTGTAATTGATATGCAGCTTATAGATACCGCCGCGCTTCTTTACCTCTCCGTAAATGGTAGCAAGAAGATCCTCGAGCTCGGGATCATAGCCGCCGCCCGGCACGTCATCTCTCTTTATGTAATTATTTCCGTAGAAAAAGCTGCTGTCTGTGCCGTAATCGTTATATATTCCGTCAAAATCGTGGCGGTCAAGGACTTGGAAGGTCTTGGGCAGAATGAAATTTCGCCACTCCTCACTGCTTGCAGAGCAGACGCGGTACTGAAAATGAGTTCCGGTTCTGCAATAAAGCTTTCTTATGGTGAAGCTTTCCTTGAAATCGGGGTCAAACTCGTGGAGAAAGCCCGACGAGATATAGGGGATGACCTTTATGCCGAAGTCGTGGCAAAGCTTTATGAAATTATCAAGCCCTTTAGGGTCGAAGCTGGTGTATTTATCTGCGCCAAAGCGACGGATATGGTCGTTCCAATCCTCATGCAGCTGAATAAGCTGAACCCCGTTTTCCGCCATTCCCTTTATCATATTATAATCGTATTCGGTGGGCTCGATGGAAAAGGGCGCGGGATAGTCGCCAAGATGATAGACCGCCTGAGCGGGCAGATATTCGCCTATTCTGTGACGGCAAGCAAAGCTATGATTGCCAATAACCGCGCTCTTGGTGTTTTCAATGCGCGCTCTGTGCTCTTCAAGTGTAAGAAATTTCATTTGAATTCTCCTTTATGTATAGAGATCAATTAAATTTTAATCCATAACGGAGAAAAAGTCAAGTTTTTTCAAAAAATCAGTATTATTGTGCCGATTTCGCGGAAAATAATTCAAGGTTTTTAATCACCGAAATCAACGATATTTCCGCCAACGAAGACGTGGGAGACGTTTATATCCTCGTCGAAGGCAATAACGTCTGCATCCCTTCCCTCGGCGATAATTCCCTTGTTAAGTCCAAGAAGCCTTGCGGGATTTTCGGTCAGCATTCTGACGGCATTGGGTACATCACAGTCACAGCCGTCCTTCAAGGTTCGGATAAGCACGTCAGCGGTAGCAACGCTTCCGGCAAACGCCTCGCGGCTCTTCAGCTTGGCAACTCCGTCCTCGACGATAAATTCGGTGCCGCACATTTCGCCCTCTACAATATCCGAGCCTGCAACAGAGAGACTATCGGTACAGAGGATCACCTTGTCATATCCCTTTATCTTGATTATCATTTTGATAAGCTCACACGGAAGATGACTTCCGTCGGCAATTATCTCGGCAATAAGCTCATCGGAAAGGAAGGTGGTCTCAATAACGCCAAGGCTTCTATATCCCTTATTTCTCGTCACCGTTGACATAGTAGAATAAAGGTGGGTAATAAGATTACAGCCGTTATCGATTGCGGTCAGCATATCCTCATATTTAGCGTCGGTATGCCCTGCAGAGGCAATAATTCCTCTATCAGTGATGTATTTGCAGAAGGCGCCCTCTTCGTCATTCTCAGGGGCATATGTCCACCTGGCGACGTATTTTCCGTATTCCTGCACGGCATTCACATACTCTTCTTCAATGGGAGGTGTTATGTGATCGGGGCATTGTGCTCCGCAATGCTTTTTTGAGAGATAAGGGCCTTCAAGATGCGCGCCGATGATGTTTGCTTTTGCTTTTTTTGAGTCCATCGCCGCTCTGATATTTTCAAGAGAGCACATCATATTTTTATACGCACTTGCCGAAACGGTAGGAAGTATCGAGGTCGTTCCGTGCTTTAAGTGGAAGTCACAGCCCGCGATCACGTCCTCGGCGCTCGAATCGGCGAAAGCAAAGCCACCGCCGCCGTGAGTGTGGATGTCAATAAAACCGGGGCTTACGTATTTGCCAGTGAGATCGTAAAGCTTGTCGCAAGCAATCGCAGAGCACGATATTTTTGAGATAACTCCATTCTCAAACGCGATATAGCCGTCGAAGAGCTCATTCTTTATAATGATCTTATCGCTTTTGATGGCTACGGTCATAATGTCTCCCCCTTCAAAAGCGCAGAGCTGTCGGGATCGAGATAAAGAGTTGCATTCTTATGCGTTCTCAAAATGCTCGCGGGACAGTGCTCGTCTATGCTTCCCGTCACCGTCTCGTTTACCGCCCAGGCCTTGGTCGCGGCGGGCACGATGCAGAATATGTGATCGGTGTTGACAAGCGTGGGGATAGTAAGCGTCAAAGCGCACTCGGGAACAGAGTCAAGATCAGCAAAGCAACCGTCGTTGACCTGCTGCTGTCGGCAAATAAGATCGAGAGAAACCGCCTTAACGGTCTCCTTGTCGTCAAATTGCGCCACGTGAGGATCGTTAAAGGCAATGTGACCGTTCTCGCCGATACCCATAACCACGATATCGGGGCGGTTTTCTTTAAGACACGCGGAATATCTTGCGCATTCCGCGTCACTGTCGGTAGCCGACGCGTCGATATAATTCACGCTTTTAAAGGGAACGAGCGCAAAAAGTCGGTCGCGGAGGAAGTTACCGAATGCCTGAGGAGCGCTTGCAGGAAGACCGATATATTCGTCCATATGATAGACATTTATTCTTCCCCATTCGATATCCTTGTCAGCCGCCAGTGCCGCAAGGACCTCGTTCTGCGAGGGCGCGGCGGCGAAGATCATATTTATTTCAGATTTTTCCTTAAGGATCTCTGCAATGGCATTTTTTATATCATTCGCGGCTCCCTCTCCCATTTCGGCGCGAGAGGGATATATTTTTATATTAAGGCTATCCTTTTTCAGTTTTTTCATATTCTCTCCAAAATTTCCTTTATCTTATCGACCGCATCCGCGAAGGCATCCTGCAGCGTGTCATATTTGTATGGGTTGTCAAATCCTCTGCCGGTCAGGGCATTCAGACCCGAAAAGGTCTGCAGATGCGGCTCAAGAGTAACGAAGGTCTGTCTGCCGTTCTTAGCGAAGAGTCCGAGTATCTCCTCGATCCTCGCCTCTCCCTTTCCGGGAGGAACGATAGCGCCCGCAGCAAGCGCGTCCTTGATGTGGAAATAATCGATATAGGGGCAAAGCAGACGGTACGCCTTCATCGGATCATAGCCTTCAAGAGCGAAATTGCCCATATCGAAGACACAACCGAGTCTGCCGCCGAAATATTCAAGCAGCTCAAGACAGTTTTCTGGCTGCTCGCCGAATATTTTAGCCTCGTTCTCGTGGCAGAGTCTGACACCGTATTTTTCGGCAATATCGATCATCTTCCCTACAGTTTCAAAGACCTTATCCTTATAATCAAGGATATTTTTGCCCTTTGGAGGGTAGAAGCTGAACATACGGACGTATGGTGCGCCAAGCGTTTTGGCAATATGACAAACTCTTTCGGTCTTTTTAAGATGCGCATCAAGATCTCCGTCAATAGTGATCTTGCCGAGAGGCGAGCCGATCGAATTTACCTTTATTCCGTATTTATCCAATAGACTCTTCAGGTTATCGATCTCGCAATCGTTCATATCCGAAACGTTCTTTTTATCGGCAAAACGAAGCTCTATATGAGTGATACCGAAGACACCGAGAGCGATAAGCTGCTTCTCAAGCTCAGGGCAGTATTCGTCGGCAAACGCAGATAAAATATACTTTTCCATCAGACGGTAAACCTCTTTACTTTCTCTTCTTTTCCGCTATCCATCGATCTTTCGATAGCATTCATAACAAAAACGGGTGCGATAAAATCCTCATAGCTCAAGGGCTGCTCTCCGCCCGAAAGAAGCTTGTAGAACTCCATAAATTCATTATAGAAGCACTTATTGCCCGAAAGAGAGATCTCCGCTCCTACGTTGCTCTTTTCAGCGAAGCGCGCGGCATAATAGAGATAGTTGTTGTAAACAAACAGACCCGAAACGTCGTAATTTTCATAATGGAATACCACGCTTATACCGTCGGAATGTTTTTTTGCCGAAACAGACACGGGGTATCTGCCGAAAATCTTCATTACCATCTCGGTAAGGTGCTGAGCATAGAAATAGATACCGCCGTATTTTTCGTCGGCATTCATAGGTGCTCTGACAAATCCACCCAGTGTCTTGCCGTCCACCTCATTTTTTGCGTCCTCGGCAAGCTTGCAGACAAGCTCCTCCTTTGCCAGCGATGAGCCACCGCTGACCCTCACGGATGCGCCCTTCAGCAATCCTGCAAGCTCAATAGCCTCGTCCTCCTTGATGGTAATAGGCTTATCGATAAACATAGGAACTCCGCTCTCTATATAAGGGCGCGCGTATTTCAGGTGGTTGTCACCGTGTCGCGCGGTTATGATAACACCGTCCACCTGACCCACCGCCTCGTCATAGCTTTCCATCACCTTGACGTTAAATATCTTGGCAAGTCTTGCCGCAGGAGCCTCTTCGTCACTGTAGATTCCGATGACCTCAACGTCGGAAAACTCGGGCATTTTCTTGATAAAATTCAAAAACTGATCGGCATGAGAATTTTCACAGCCGAGAATAACTACTTTTTTCATATTTACCTCATCAAATATACTTTACAGGCAGAGGGTTCTGCGCGTGAACCGTCTCGATCACGCCGATGATCTTCGCGGCGATCTCAGCCGTGGCATACATCTCCTTGCCCTCGGTGAGCTTTTCGTAAAGCTCTCTGTAAAATTCGCTTGAGCCTACGTCAAAGGGAGTGCCGTTGAATTTGTCAGCCTCAACGTGCTTTTTAAGCGCCTCTCCGCAATAAGCGGGCATTCTGTTGGCATTCTCCAGGAAGTGCTCGATAACCGGTCTTTCGGGATTCTCGCCTTCAACGATATAAGTCATTTCATACTCCGCGATCTTGCATTTAAGCGTTCCGCGTGTTCCGAGGATCTTTACGTTATAGTCGATATAGGCATCGTTTGAGCAGACCTCAACGTCGACCACGGGCTTATCCTTTGCGGTGAGAATTATCTTGGCGTAATCGTCTCCGTCTCCGCTTGTAAGCGCAGTGCCGAGGCGGCTGAATTCCACCTTCGCGTCATCGGCAAAGTCCAGATATCCAAGAGCCAGACCTACGGGGTGAGGGCCGGTATTATAAAGTCCTCCCGCGCACTTTTTCTGCAGAGTCTGCCAATCCCAGCGTCTCGCAAAGCCGTTGAAGCGTACGCTTACCTGCTTGATCTCACCAAGCGTGCCGTCAGCGATCTTTTCAAGGGTGAAACGGTAATAAGGCGCGTAGAAGCTCTGCTGGAATACCGAAACGGTAACCCCCTTCTGCTTTGCTATCTCAATAAGCTCGTCACACTGATATCTGAGTCTCGAGAAAGGCTTTTCAACCAAAACGTTAAAGCCGTGAAGCAAAAGGTCCTTGGTTATAGAATAATGCTGATCCGAATAAGAGGCATTGACTACAAGATCCACGTCTTCAACGTCAAAAAGCTCGGTATAATTTGCAAACACACGGCAGCCCTCGTACTCGCCGAGAGCTCTGTTTCTTCGAAATTCATCTTCTTCGACTATATATTTTACGTTATAATAAACGTTTGCATCGGAATGAAAATACTTGCCGTGAATATCTCTTCCGCTTCTTCCCTGTCCGATAATTGCAACGTTCAGTTTTTTTACTTCCATTTTTCCGCATCCTTTCGGTTTTTCAGAGAAATATACTCTGTTATTTTATTATATAATACATAAAAACAAATGTAAATTGCAAATAATGCATTTTTATATTGCAAAAACTGAACAGATGTGGTATTATAATATTGAATGGAGGCGATAGAATGTATAAGGAATACGGATTTAAAAACAAGGAGCTTTTTTACAAGCACGTTACGACTCCCGCCAAGGATTGCTCCTCCTTTGCGATCCACACCCACAATATGTACGAGCTTTTGTATTTCGTGGGAGGGAATGCCGTGGGAGCTATTGAGGATAAGCGTTACAGATTAAAAAAAGGGGATCTTATGCTGATCCGCCCTATGAAATATCATTTTATCGAGATCGATCCCACCGCAGACTACGAAAGATACGATATTCTGTTTGACGAGCGCTCCGTTGGAATAAGATTTACCGATATGATACCCGACGGTACTGAAATTATAAATATCGGCGAAAATCCCACGGCGGCTGATATTTTCAAAAAGCTGGATATCTATTATTCAAAGCTTTCGAGGGATGATTTCTCCGACGTACTGCCCATTCTTATTAAAGAGCTGTTTTATTCCCTGAAGATAGCGCAGGTCGCCGACAAGCGTGAGATCAAGGAAATTAATCCCACTGTTTCTGCCGCACTGAGGTACATAAACAACAATCTGTTCACGCTGAAGAGCATATCGGAGGTCGCGGAGGCACTGTTTATCACCGAGAGCTATCTTTACAGAATTTTTAAGAGTGAGCTTCACAAGAGCCCCAAGAAATACATCAACGACAAGCGTCTTCTCGCCGCGCAAAGCCTTATACAGATGGGCGAAAAGCCCACAGAAATATACGAAAGGTGCGGCTTTTCGGACTACACCGCATTTTTCAGAAGCTATAAGGAGTATTTCGGCTATTCGCCCTCCAAGGAGCAGGATTACACCTACGGTTTTGAGGATACACACTAACAAAAATCGCCGTTTTCACGGCGATTTTTGTGTTCATTTAGTTTTAGGTAATTCCGTCACTCTCAGCTTAGCGCAACCGTAGGGATGCAGTTCAACGGATACGGGAGCATCCAGAGCCTTGCGACTGAAGGGAGACTTTGCGCAAACGCGGTCGAATCTCGGCTCGTGCCTCCAATCGATATGCGAAAGGCTTGCCACAAGCTTCACGGGCGGATTCTTTGACGAGAAGGGATAGCCGTCGGACGTGCATTCGCACTCCTTAACATCAAGCTCATCAGATGCAAATCCGTAGTTCCAATCAGATATTCTCTTTAAATGGTAGTCACAGTAAGGGAATTTCCTCTCAACGCCCGCTCTCGTATACTCGACCTTCTTGCTTTCAAAATCCACGGGAACCGAGAACAAAAGTGAGCCGCGGCGCGCGGTATACATGCCGTCCGGACGGGAAATAAGAGCAGCCGACACGTCATAGGAGACCGAAATGAGGGTCTCGCCTGCCTCAAAGCCGCCGAAATTCAGCATCTGTCTCTTGGAGACTGATTCCCCGTTGACCTTGATATTTTTTGCAAAGCTCGGGATACGCACATGCAGCTTCATAGAGGTTTTCTTATCCGATTTTACGCGATACGTAAAGGAATTTTTGAAGGGATAATCGGTTTCAAGGGAGACCTCAATATTCGCACCTCTGTATTTAAAATTCACAACCGAGGCAAGCGGAATTGCGGAAACCACTCCGTCACGCGCTCTCATAAAGGTGGAAAGCGCAAGCTTAGGCCAGCCCTGACCGAAATTCGAGGTGCAGCAGCCGTAATGTGGCTCAAGTCCGAACTCGTGTGCGTGCATATCGTTGGTTCCGAATATCGGGTTGCCGCCAAAAGGCGTGCAATCGATCTGGTTGACCATCTGAACGTACTGATGCGCCCACATATCGTCGGTAAAGGTCGCAGGTAGCGCGTTGAATGCCTGAAGCTCAAGCAGCTCCGCCCACTTTTTGTCACCTGTTACGGCATAAAGCCACTCGCAGGAATACATAAGCTCAACCACGGCACAAAGCTCGGTGCCCTGTATGGGAGACACGCCCGACAGACATTCGTCACCGGTGTAAATTCCCGTGACGGTACCGTTGTATTTTTTCAGTGCCGCATCGAGGCGGTCGGCAATACCGGTATAGCTCTCACCAAGCAGCTCGCAGGAGATCGCCTCGCTCTTCAGCATCATACAAAGGTTTACAATATGAGTATCAAAGCTCCAGCGGTTGGAGGGGGATTTCCAAAGCTCGGTCAAGGCTTCGTAGTCTGTTCCCTGCTCCTTGAGTATTTTAGCAAGATCGGTGACCCAAGTCTCCTCGGGGTATCTTTCTTTTATAAAGCGGATCGCTACAAAACACTCAAACCAACGGTATTTTCCCCAGTTAAAAAGCTTGATCTTGCCATCGCGCAAAAGCTCGTAGTAATTTTTAAGTGTCTTTCGTATGACCTCCGGCACTCTTTCGTCGCCCGAGCATTGATAATATACGGTCAGCACCTTGGTGAGAAGCGAGATAGCCCAGGTGTCATACCATTCCCTTGGAGTTTTTCCGTTGGGGCATATCCAACCGTCTTCCTGCTGATTCTCTATTATCCTGTCGATATATTTTTTAGCGCGCGCCTTTTTGTCCTCGTCATCGAGAAGATACGCCATAGGAATAAAGCCGTCCAGCCAATAGGGCACTCGCTCCCAGCCCTCGCGGTCTCCGCCTATCCACGCGCTGTCTCGGACGTCAGGCCAGACCTTGTCAAGATTTCCGCAGAGTCCGTCCGCCTGTATCTCAAGCTGACGGCGAAGCCATCCCGCACTTTTCAACTCGTTGCTTGTAAAAAAAGAATACTTATCCATGCCACAATACCGCCTTTTCGGAATTTTATATTGACATTAAGCCTTATATAATATATAATTATGATAACACACCGCGAAAAGGAATGCAATAGCATCTATCGGTAAAAACATTGCAAAAAACGACTTTTTGGAGGGATCATGAAGCTTCATCATTCACCGGTACCCGATTATTATATTTGCGCAAAAAAGGTTTTTGAGGTCGGAGAGGAGCACGTAACGAGGATATACGGCAGAAGCGTGCTTATTCTGATGCTTTCGGGAAATCTTCGTTTTTTAGAGAACGGCGAGCCCGTTTCCCTTGAAAAGGGCGAATTTTACATTCAACAGCAAAGGATCTTGCAGGAGGGTCTGCCTCTCGACGATCCGCCCACATATTATTACATCGAATTCAACGGACATTTTTCAAGCGAAGGAGCTCTTCCGCTGAGAGGTCGGTTTGATTCCAATATAATAATGCCGCTTTTTGAGGAGATGCTTAACTCGGGCAACGGATTTTTTAAAAATGCGCAGCTGAACCGCATACTTGCCATGCTTTCGGGCGAGTATGAGAGCAACGGCTCGACGGCGCATCTCGTCAAGCGCTATATCGACTCTAACTACGCGTCCCCCATAACGGTCACCGATATCGCAGATCACTTTGGATACAGTCAGGATCATATCACCAGAATATTCAAAAAGGAATTCGGGATCACACCGCATAAGCGTCTGACCGAGGTAAGACTTAAGCAGGCGGTATGGCTCCTGCAGAACACCGACATTTCGATAGAACGCATTTCCGCGGCGGTCGGATTTGCCGATTTTTCGGTCTTTTGGCGCGCATTCAAGAAAAAATATTTCCTCTCCCCAAGAGAGATCCGGAGCTCCGTTGATTCTGCCGCGTCAAAACACAACTAATAAAATGATTCAAAAAAGCCTTGTAACACAAGGCTTTTTTGAATTCTACCGATAGTAGAATCGGGATTTCACCCGTGGTAGAGTCTGCTTTTTCAATTTGTAGAGCCACTCGCGCAAAGGGTTTATTGACTTTCGCCGTCAACCGGCATATTATATTTTCAGGGCAAGCATCACGCTTGCCCCACGCTTATATTATGTAAAAGAAAACCTTAGCTGAAAGACAAGATCGCCGTTTTGCAACCGAAACGGTTATTTTGTTGGAAAGGATAAATCCGCAAATGAAAAATCAGTGCCAAGCAAAAGAGATCATACCAATATTCTTTGCCGTAGACGACAACTACGCGCCCTATCTTTCGGTCACTCTGAGATCCCTTATTGAAAACAGTTCAAATGAAAACGTTTACGATATCAATATCCTCATAGAAGAGCTTTCCGACAGGAACGTCAAAAGCATTCTGACAATGCAGACCGAGAACGTGAAAATAAAATTCGTTTCGGTCACCGAAAAGCTTCGCGCCCTCTGCAGGAAGCTGCACATGAGAGATTATTATACCAAGGCTACCTATTACCGCTTTTTTATCCCCGAGCTTTTCCCCGAGTGCGAAAAGGGGCTTTATCTTGATTGCGATATAGTATTGACCGCAGACGCGGCAGAGTTATATCACACCGAGCTTGGCGATAATTATATCGCCGCTATCCCCGAGGAATTCATTACCGACGTTGAGGTGTTTGGACTTTATTCCGAAAAGGTTCTGGGCGTTCCCAGGCAGGAATATATAAATGCCGGAATTCTCGTTATGAATCTCGAAATGATGAGACGGGATCACGTCAAGGAGCAATTCGCCTCCCTGCTCGAAAGGGTTACCTACCGCGTAGCGCAGGATCAGGACTATCTTAACGTGATCTGCAAGGATAAAACGGTAATACTTGACAAGACCTGGAATCGCACTCCGATGCCCTATGCCGACCGAACCGTTATGCCTAAGATCGCTCATTACAAGATCAATTTCAAGCCGTGGAAGTTTGACGGCATTCCTTTTGGCGAGCTTTTTTGGGAATACGCAAAGGCAACACCTTATTTTGAAGAGCTGTTAGCATATAAAGCAGGCTACGGTGAGGATCTGAGGCTTCGTGACAAAAAGCAATACGAGGAGCTTGTCAAACTGGCACTCAGCGAAATCAACGAAAAGGAAAGAGAGCAGGAGATCTTCGACGACGCCATGCTCTTCGCGGTGAAATAATATGGCAATATCCCCCGAAACACAAAAGCTTTTAGATAGGATCGATGAATTTGAAAAAAATGGGTGGTTTGACAAGGATATCAACGACGATCCGCCCACCCGTCCTCTCCGACCCGGTGAGGTCGACTACACCGGCAAGAAGCTCTCAACCCGAATAGGCACGAAAATCGCCAACAAGATCGGTCAGCGGCATTTTGAAAAGATGATGAAGAATGGCGACGTTGTCCTCAAGGAGATACGCGGAAGCGAGAACCTGGCGGGGCTTAAGGACAAGGGAGTTCTTATAACCTGCAATCATTTCAGCGTTTTCGACAACTACGCGGTTCTCAAAGCGGTAGAGCCGATCCTCCACAAGCGAATCCTTTACAAAATAATCAGAGAGGGCAACTATACCTCCTTTCCGGGGCTCTACGGCTACCTATTCCGTCATTGCAACACACTTCCCCTCTCATCGAGCTACACCTGCTTAAAGGAGCTTATGGCGGCTATCCACACGCTTTTTTGTCGCAAGGAAAAAATTCTTATCTATCCCGAGCAGGGCATGTGGATGAATTACCGCAAGCCGCGCCCTCTTAAGCTTGGAAGCTTTCGCTTTGCCGTCAAGGAAAATGTTCCCGTCCTGCCGCTCTTTATCACACTGGAGGATACCGAAAGCACAGGCGGCGACGGACTCCCGATCCAGGCGTACACTGTTCATATACTTCCGCCCATTTACCCCGACAAAGGTCTTTCGGTGAGAGAAAACACCGAGATGATGTGCCGACGAAACTATCAGCTCTGGAAGGACACCTACGAATCCTTCTACGGCATCAAGCTTGAATACACTACAGATGGCGAGGTGTCTCCGTGCTCTATCTGATAATTATATTGATCGCAACCCTTCTTATCTGCGGGGTGAATCTCGTTTTTATGGTTCCCTTCTCGCTTTTGGAATTTGCCACCGTCGTCTTTTCAACTCTTCTCGGAGTGGTTGCGATTATTGCCATAGACGGCATTTCCGCGCTTATCATCCGAAGGCTAACTCCCACATCGTGGTATTTCCCCGAAAGAAAGGCATTCAGAGTATCAAAAAAAGAACGTGATTTTTACAAAAAGCTCAAAATAAAGCAATGGAAGGACAAGGTTCCCGAGCTTGGCGGATTTACAAGCTTTCACAAGGATAAGCTTGTAAGCACCGACGACGAAGCTTATCTAGAGCGGTTTATTCTCGAGGCAAATTACGGCGTAGTAATACATCTCGCAAATGCCATTCTCGGCTTTCTTATAGCCTTTATTCCTCTCTGCTCGTCTCCTTCTATCTGGATACCCATTGTTGCGGTCAATTTTATATTAAGTCTTCTCCCCGTCGCCATTTTGCGCTATACAAGCTACACGCTACACAATCTTTACGTAAGATGCAATAAAAAGAATAACAAATAGCAAAATGCTCCCGCAAACGCAGGAGCATTTTGATTTATTTTTCTTTCTTTTCCATCAGTGACCAGAGAACGATTATGATCTGTCCCGGCACACCGAGAGCGTAAAATTGCCAGAAATCCATACTGCAAAGCAATATGAGAGTAATGTGCAGCGCGATTATCAGCGACCACATCAGAAGCGATATGATCAAATAATTTCTTCTGCGGTTGAACCATATCGAATTCAACACCAGCCAGACTATTGCGGAAACGGCAGGAGCATAAGCAAAGGCTAACCAATGTCCGACTATTCCGTCGGTGGAAAGATCTATAGAAAAGAATACTATGAGAGCTATGATCCATACCAGCACAACACTCATACCGGTAATGGTTCCGTGAGCCCTTTTCTTTTTTGCTATTTGCTTTTTAACGGCATCATCATCCACGGGGAGTCCGTCCTGTCCCGGAGTAATAAGATAGTCCACGGTAACTCCGAAGATGTCGGCTATCTGCTTCAGCACCGATATATCGGGTACGGACTCACCGCGTTCCCATTTGGAAATCGCTTTATCCGAATAATTCAGCTTCTCGGCAAGCTCTATCTGAGTCATGCCTCTTCCGCGGCGAAGCAGAACGATATTTTCCGCGATTATTGCTTTAATGTCCTCCACAGAACTCACCTCCAATCAAAAAGTCATTCGTAACGAGCAATTTTACCTTTTTATAAGCGATTTAAGCTTTCCCATCAGCCGTCTGCACGCTCTTCGCATTCCAAAGGTCGCAGTGCGGCATCTGTAATATAGCTTATAGCCTGCACCGTCAAGGTTCAGCTTTTTCTCGCCTCTCCATACCTCACTGAGCACACCGATCACGTCGTCATCCGTAACACCAGTCTCGCAAGTTATGCAATTGTCTCCGCAAAAGACGTATGAATCGGGCAATACCTTGACCACTCTGTGGAGCAGATACTTACCCTTGTAGCGGTAAAGCGCCACGTCATATTTTTTGAGCCTGCCCGAGACGGGAGTTATCACAACGGTATCCCGTCTGTCTCGGAGCATAGGCTTCATGCTGATGCCCGAGGTCGTACACACGTACATTCCGTCACGGGCGATCATCTCTTCTATTTTATCTTCACGGATCTCCATATCAGTCTGTAATAAATCCGTTTTCAGTAAGCTCGGAAACGACCTTTTCAACGTCGGCGAGAGCAACAGAACGCTCAACGTCGTATTCCTCGCAGATCGCGTCGCAGATCTCAGACGTGGAAAGTCCTTTTTCAATCCCCTTCCAGACCGCCGCGGCAGTATCGTTGAGCTTGATCATTCCGCGAAAGCTTCGGCTTGCCTCACCCACGGCAACCACAACGTAGTTTCCCATAACGCGGCGAAGCACAAATCCTTTTTTTATTTTCATAACTATAAATTCCTTTTGGGACTTTAATCAGTTGAGAGACTCAAATTCCTCAAGAGCCGCCTTAAAGGAAGCCATGCAGGAATTGAACGCGTCCATCTTGGTAAGGTCAACGCCTGCGAGCTTGAGAAGCTCTACGGGGCTGTCAGATCCGCCGGAGGAGAGGAACTTGAAGTAATCGGCAACCGCCGCATCACCCTCGTTATATATTCTCTCGGCGATAGAGACCGCGGAGATGATACCGGTAGCATACTTGTATACGTAGAAGCCTCTGTAAAGGTGAGGAATTCTTGCCCACTCGTATGCGATCTCGGGATCACTTACGACGCTTCTGCCGTAATATTTCTTGTTAAGGTTATAGTATACCTCGTTAAGAGCATCCTTGGTGAGAGGCTGACCCTTCTCTGCCATATCGTGAGCGATGTACTCGAACTCGGCAAACTGGGTCTGGCGGAAGAGTGTGCCCTTAAGCATATCCATGTAGTAGGAAAGGAGATACTTCTTAAGCTTTTCGTCGGTAGTGGTCTTGAGCAGATACTTGAGCAGAAGCACCTCGTTAACGGTGGAAGCGACCTCGGCTACGAATATCTTATAGCTTGCCTTCTCCTGAGGCTGATTCTTCTCGGAGAAGTAGGAGTGCATTGCGTGACCCAGCTCGTGAGCCAAAGTAAACACGTCGCCGGTAGTCTTCTGATAGTTAAGAAGCACGTAGGGGTGAGGGCAACCGTAAACGCTTGCGCTGTAAGCTCCGCTTCTCTTTCCGTCGGTCTCCTCAACGTCGATCCAGCCGTTATCGTGAGCCTCCTGAAGAAGTGCCTGATACTCGGTTCCGAGAGGAGCAAGACCTTCCTTGACGATCTTGAATGCTTCCTCGTAATCTACCTTTATTTCAGCGTCCTCGATGGGAGAAACGTAGACGTCGTACATATGGAGCGACTTAAGACCCATAAGCTTTTTCTTATCTCTGTAATATCTGTGAAGCAGAGGCAGACCCTTCTTAACGCTCTTGAGAAGGTTCTGATATACCTTTACGCTTACGTCCTCGCTGTCAAGCGCCTTTTCGAGAGAGGAATCATACTTTCTCGCGCGTGCGAGGAAAACGTCCTTATCAACGTTGCCAACGTATGCGGCGGTAATGGTGTTGATAAGTCCGATGTATGCCTTATAATACGCTCTGAAGGTGTCGCGGCGAACCTTGCGGTCGGGGGAGTGCAGGAGCACACCGTACATACCGTGGGTAAGCGTTACCTTTTCTCCGTTCACCTTAATGGTGGGATAGGGGAAATCGGCGTTGTCGATCATGGTGAACACCTGTCTGAAGCCGTCGAAGATTCTGCTTTCCTGAGAGAGCAGCGCCTCGATCTCCTTGGAAAGAACGTGAGGCTTTCTCTTGATGATCTTGCGGATGGTGTAATCGTAGTCCTTGAATCTCTCGTCTGCCGCAAGCTTTTCGAGAGTCTCGGTAGGAAGGGCGGTAAGCTCGGGATCGATATATGCGATATTGCCCATCAGCTTCATTTCAAGCACGTCGAGGCGGGAGAGGAGCGCAGAAAATTCCGAGCTTCTGGTGTCCTCATCGTGGCGCATAAATGCATAGAGACCGAGAAGGCTGAGATCCTTTGCGACCGCATTCACACCCTCAAGGCACTCGTAAAGCAGATCGGGATTGGAGAGCTTGCCCTCATACTGTGAAAAATCCAGCTTTTCGGCAACCTCATCGTAAACCTTATTCCATTCTTCAACACTTTCAAATATGTCTTCAACACGCCATTTAAGGTTGGCGGGAACCTGACTTCTTTCTTTTCCCATTTTTATGTCCTCCAAAAACTTAAGGAAGATCGGATCTTACCGATCAATTATCTAATTATAACACACAAAAAGTATTTTTTCAATAGTTAAAAATGTAAAATTTACGAAAACGGCCACTTTTTGCATCAAAAAAGTGGCAAATTTCGCATTTTTGTTAAAATTCACTTAATATAGCGGCAAATTCGACCAAATCTATTGACTCGCCCCCGGCTTTGTGGTATAATACTGTATTGACATTTATGACCGACTAAAGTCGGTATTTTCGGAGAGAAAAATGAAAAAAAGCTACATTCCCGAGGGCTACGCTCCCGTGCTCGATGCTTATGACACACAGCGCGCCATAGCCTTCATTAAAAACACCTTTCAGGAGGAATTTGCCTCCAGCTTGAACTTAAAAAGAGTTTCCGCGCCTCTTTTCGTTACCGAGGCGTCGGGTCTTAACGATAACCTCAGCGGAGTCGAGCGCCCCGTTTCCTTTGATGTGCCTGCTATCGGAGCCGACGCGCAGGTAGTTCACTCACTCGCTAAATGGAAGCGCCTTGCCCTCAAGCGCTACGGCTTTTCGGTAGGTAACGGTCTTTATACCGACATGAACGCAATACGCCGCGACGAGGAGCTTGACAATATCCACTCGATATACGTTGACCAGTGGGACTGGGAGAAGATAATCACCAAGGAAAACAGAAATCTCGACTATCTGAAGCTTATCGTCCGCGCTATCGTCAAGGCTATCTGCAATACTAACGACCGCCTTCACGTGCGCTATCCCCAGCTTCGCATAGATCTCTGCCCCGAGGTCTCCTTCATCACCTCCCAGGAGCTTGAGGATATGTATCCCGATCTTTCCGGCAGCGAGCGCGAGCACGCATATCTCCGCCAGCACAAGACCGCATTTATTATGCAGATAGGCGGCAAGCTGAAATCGGGCAAGCCCCACGACGGGCGCGCGCCCGACTATGACGATTGGCAGCTCAACGGCGACCTTTTCTTCTGGGACGAGGTGCTTGACCGTTCTCTTGAAATTTCTTCAATGGGTATCAGAGTTGACAGCGAGGCTCTCGACCGTCAGCTTACTCTCGCCAGATGCGACGACAGACGAGAGCTTCCCTTCCACAAAATGCTCTTGAACGATGAGCTTCCCCTCACCATTGGCGGCGGTATCGGTCAGTCCCGTCTCTGTATGCTTATGATGGGCTGCGCCCACATCGGTGAGGTTCAGTCCAGCATCTGGGACAGCGAAACGGTAAGAGTTTGCGAAGAAAACAAAGTACCTCTTCTTTAATATTTAAAAAACGGTGGATCCCGTCAAAAGGATCCACCGCATTTTTATTTCATTATTCCGTACGAAGTCTCTGCCGCTTCCTTCGACATGTCACATTCAAGAAGATAGAACGGTACCCTCTCTGCAAGAGCGTCAAGAAGATCAAGAGTTTTGAGCATCATTTCTCCGTTTTTGGGAAGATATACCTGCTTCATCAGCTCATCGAAATACTCCGCAGGAGATATTTCTGTAATACGGTTCGTCTTGCCTCTTCTCAGCAGAATGATCCCGGCGAGAGGAGCGGAAATATTATTTTTCCAATTCTCCTTGCCCGCCCACGGACAGGAATAGACCGTTACACCATCCTGAAGCACTCCAAGGATCGGCTTGTCTCCGTTGATAACCGTGATCTCATCACCGAAATACTTCATCAAAAGTCCCACGTGAGTGGATTTTCCCGTACCCGACGGAGCGGTGAAAATATAGCCCTTATCTCCAACCCTTATCGACGCTCCGTGAAAAACGAATCTGTCGAAATCGGGTAACTGCTCGGCAATTGCCCTGTAAAGGCAAACGCATTCGCAATACCTTCGGCTGAGATTTACGTCATACTCCTCCACCTCACGGTCGATCTCCCCTTCACTAACCGAAGCATATATATCAATTTTTTCGGAATCGCTTAAAAAGTCCTTGCAAAAAAGACGGTTGTCCTCATATCGGGTCTTCATGTTCACCGTCAATCCCGCAATATTTATCCGAAATTGAATATCATCAAGCATAATTTAACCTACCTATAGTAAATCTAAAAAATCAGTCCTTAATAGCAAGACCCGTCGCAAAAAGCCGACGGATCTTGTACTATGATTGATTTTAAAAGAATGTAAAACGTCGCTATGTGACATCAGAAGGGCTGGAAGCCAAGTCCCCAATCCTCATCTCCGTTACCAGACTCTGTCTCCTCGGTCTCTTTCTCTAAGGTCTCAGCGGTCGTGCTCTCGGAGCTTTCGGTGTTGCCGACAGTCTCGGATTCAGACTGCTCTGCAGACTCGCTCTCCCCGGCGCCGTTACTCGTCTCATCGGACGTCTCTACGCTTTCTCCGCCAACATTGTCAGTGCTCTCAGTAGTACTTTCGCTCTCCTCGGGCTTATCCGCCTCGGGAACAGTGCAGGAAGCAATAAAAAGTACAGAAAGCATCAATGCCAAAACGATAAAAAACAGTTTACTTTTTTTCATATGCATCAACCCTGTTTTCATTTTACTGCTCTTCTTTGGGGATCTCTATTTCAACACCGTTGACCGTTCCGCCAACCTCAAAAGCATCTCCAATGGTCTCTTCGGGATCATCCTGCACGTCTCCGTTACAGCTTCCGCAAGAGGTAAGGGCAACAGATACGAGAATTGCGGTGAGAACCGCCATAACAGCGGCAATTATCTTCTTAATATTCATAAAATCCTCCAGATTTTTTCGTTATATACATTATAACATACTAAAGTCGCACTTGTCAATAGCTATTGCGCGATTTGGCAGATTGCCGCAGATTTTGAAAACAAAATCTGCTTTTTTTGATTGCGATCGGTCGCAAAGGCAATATAATAACAGAAATGCCACAATTGTGAGGACAAAAATGTTTGAAAGAAAAGAAGCTTCAAGAAAGATCGCTTTTAAAAGAGAAGAATTGTTAAGACCGACGCTCGATACAAGGAGAACGGTCATAAGAGAGCTTTTTGAAGAGCATTCAACCGTGTGGGATGCTCTTCCCTGTCTTCGCCGTCACATAGAGCTTCACGGCGACTCATTGCCGTACGACGAATTCGACGAGATATCTGAAAGCGTTTGGGTGCACGTTTCCGCTTACCTTGCACCGACCTGCAAGATTGAAGCCCCCGCCATAATCTGCGGAGGCGCGAAAATATGCCATTACGCTCACGTTGAAGGCTCGGTCATCGGCGCGTTTTCCACCGTAGGCGAGTCGAGCCACGTTAAAAACAGCGTACTATTCGACCGAAGCACGCTCGGAGAACACAGCTCCCTTTTCACATCGATACTGGGGTACGAGGCAATGCTGAGTAATGGCTGCCATGTAGCCGACACAAGGCTTGACGGAAAATCTGTTTTCGTCGGAATGCCTGACGGAATATATGCAACCGGAAAAGAAAGGCTTGGCGGCATAATATGTGACGGTGTCAAGGTCGGCATGTCTTGCGTTGTAAATCCCGGAAGCGTGATAGACGCATACACCAAGGTCTATCCGCTGACCTCGGTCTCGGGATACGTTTATCCCTATTCCACCGTGAAATAAAAATGAGATCCCGAGCGTTTTTTCACTCGGGATCTTAGTTTTATTTAACCTGCTTGAAAAATTCCAACTGCTCGCCGTCGGGACCTTCAACAAAGGCTACCTGAATAGCGATGGGTGACGGGCGCGCATCGTTGAGAGGAACGGTCTTAGGCGCGACCGAGGGCTTTGCCCCAAGAGACACCGCCAGCTCGTATGCCGCCGGAACGTCGTCTACGGCTATTGCAAAATGCTGCCATCTTCCCTCTGCGGGATAGTCAACTCCGCGATTGGCAAAAAGCTCAAGTCTTCCGCCGTCGCCAATATCAAGCATTACTATCTCAAGCTCTCCCTCGCCCCAGCGAACTATCTCGGACATACCGAGAGCCTTATAAAAGGCAAGCGATCTTTCAAGAGACGTGGTGCGAAGAGCCACGTGATGAAAGCCTGCCCCTGCTATTATTTTGTTACTCATGCCTTTTTCTCCTGTTTTTATTTTTTGATTATTGCTGGTTTCTCAATCCCTTGGGATAGTGATTTTTGCAAACGTTATCGCTTATCTTGCCTCCGCCAACGGGACAGCCGTCTATAAGCACCGCCGCCCAGCCCGAAGGCTTTCCGTCGCACTCTGCCGCTCCGTCAACGCTTATTTCATGCCCCTTCAGATATTCCGCGACCTTTTCGTCGCTCTGCTTTAACGTTACCCGCCTTTTAAACGACACACCGAACGCAGAGAAAAGCTGATGGTGCGGAGCAAATTTTCTGCCCAACAGTTCACCGACACAAACGCCTGCCGCAAACACACCGTATTTAGGCAGATCGATCTCAGGCTTCAAAAATGCCCTGCCGTTGAGGGCGATCAGCTCATATTTTACTCCAAGCGCATAATCCTCGCAAAGGTTTTCCGCGAGAAAAACAGCCGCCGACTTCAAAAGCTCGGCATCCTCACGCGACACACGCTCCTGCGCGCTATTTTTCTTTTTATTCTTTTTTGAAGAGCGTTCCTCGGACACGCCGCAATCAGCGCCGCAAGAGCGCTCAAGCACCGCAATAAACTGACCCTCGCCCTTAGAAATATGAGGATAGAATCGGCGGGTCTTGGTCATATCGTATCGGCAGCCCTCGAAGCAGATGCCGTCAGCCGTAACGCTTTTAAGCTCGGGAAGAACGTCAGAGAGCTCGAAATCGGTGAAGCTGTCAAGAAACCACTCCACGTTCTTTTCGTTTTCTTCAAGCGAAAACGTGCAGGTAGAGTATATCAGCCTGCCGCCCGGCGCGACACACCTTGCCACGTTTGCAAGTATTTCTCTCTGCCTCTCGGCGCACATCTCTACGTTTTGAAGGCTCCATTCATCAACCGCGCGGTCATTTTTTCGGAACATTCCCTCTCCCGAGCAGGGCGCGTCGCAAAGCACAACGTCAAATCTATCGGGATAGGTTTCGGCAAGGACCGCCGTATCAAGATTTACAACTACTGTATTTCTGCACCCCATTCGCTCAACGTTGCCCTGCAATATCCTGCAACGCTTGGGCTCATATTCGTTGGCGACCAAAATTCCGCTGTTTCCCGCAAAAGCCGCAAGCTGAGTGGTCTTGCCGCCGGGAGCCGAGCAGGAGTCAAGAATTTTCGCGCCTTCATCGATCTCTATAGCGTGGACCGTTGCCATAGCCGAGGGATCCTGCATATATATCATTCCTGCGTGATGGCAAGGGAGCGAGCCGGGAAAAGCCTCCTCGGTATAGTAAGCACCCCTTGGAAATGCCATAGCCTTGCGCTCGATATTTGGTGAGGAGGCTTCAAAATCCTCGGCGGTGATCTTTATGGGATTTACTCTGAACGACCTTACCGCCGCCTCGTTTTCAATCGCCGAGAACAGCTTTCCGCTCTCCTCCTCGCCTATCATGGCGATCATTCTGTTTTTAAATTCAATCGGAAGCATTATTTTTCTCCTAAGTCAAGCAGACTGAATATCTGATTTTTCAGCTCATCTGCATTATCCGCAAAATGCCGAGCGCCGTACTCCTCAAGAAGATCTCTGTCTCTGAATCCCCACGTCAGACTTACGCAAGGCAGACCTGCATTGGATGCGGTGAGGACGTCGACCTCCGAGTCGCCCACGAAGACGGCGCGGTCGCATTCCACAGTCTTCATAGCAAAAATAACGGGATCAGCCGCAGGCTTTCTTTGGATATCGGGTCGGTCGCCCACAGAAAAATCAACGAGATCGCCAAAATATTGCTCGCAGAGCAGCTTTACAGAGGGATCAGGCTTGTTGGACACCACCGCCACCGAGATCCCCTTGCCTTTAAGCTCCCTCAACACGTCAAGCACGCCGTCGTAGGGCTTGGTTGCTATAGCCGAATGCGCTCTGTAATATTCGGCATATTCGGATACGTATTTTGCAAAGGTCTCTTCATCCACCGTCTCGGGCATAGAGCATTTTATAAGATGCGCGGCGCCGTTTCCGAGATATCTCCTCACTGTCATCTTTGAGATAGCAGGATATCCGTGAGACTCCAAAAAATAATTTACGGCGCTTGTGAGATCGTCAAGCGTATCCAGAAGCGTGCCGTCAAGATCGAAAATAACTGCTGATTTACTCATTTTTTATTCCTTTAACGTAATAATTCATTATAATTTTACACCATACAAGCCGCTTTGTCAATCGGTAAAAGAAAAATCGCCCCTCTTATGTCGACAAATTTCGTAACCTCAGCCAAGACGAATTAATACAATAATAATGGAGAATTCCAATTTTTTATTTACGGAGACACCTATGAACAAAACGATCAGACTGTGCGACCTCAGAGACGGCGAGGTGGCAAGCGTTAAAGAAATATATCCCGAGTGCCGCATAAGGCAGAGACTTTTCGACGTAGGACTTATCGAGGGCACGAGAGTAGAATGCGTGTTCAAAAGCCCTATCGGAGGAATGAAGGCATATCTTATCCGAGGCGCGGTCATCGCAATTCGGGACGAGGACTGTCAAAGCGTCTCGGTTGATACGGAGGATAGCTATGGGACTGACTAAATCATCTACGGGACAAGGACTTTTTGGAGGCAAAAAGCAAAAGCATCAAAGCGCAGACTTCAAAATTGCCATAGCCGGCAACCCAAACGTAGGAAAAAGCACGATCTTCAACGCGCTTACGGGTATGAATCAGCACACCGGCAACTGGCCCGGAAAGACCGTGGGATATGCCGAAGGAGTTTTTTCCGTGGGAGAGGCTTGCGGTATTGCCGTCGACATCCCAGGCACTTATTCGCTGATAACACACTCTCCGGAGGAAGAGGTGGCGCGAGAGATCATTCTTTCCAAAAGTATAGACGCGGTGATAGTGGTATGCGACGCCACCTGCCTCGAGAGGAATCTGATCTTAGCTCTACATATCATTGAGCTTGGCAAGCCTACCATGATCTGCGTAAATCTGCTTGACGAGGCAAAGCGCAAGGGCATATCCATAGATCTCCAAAAGCTCTCGGAGGAGCTTGGAGTTCCTGCAATAGGCGTTATCGCGCGAAGAAAAAGCGGAATCCGTGATTTGAAAAGCCGCTTATCCGACGTTTTGGATCAAAAAGAAAAATACATAAGACAAAATGTTCCTCAAAACCCGGGAAAAGACGCGCAGGCTTACGTAAAGGAAGCTGAAAGAATAGCATCGGTCGCATCCTTGCATACAAAAAAAGACACCGATGACCGCGACCGCACCCTCGACCGTCTCTTCACGGGCAAAAAGACCGCGTTTCCCATAATGCTTGCAATGCTTCTGCTGGTCTTCTGGCTTACCATTGTGGGAGCAAACTATCCGTCGGAGCTACTCTCAAGAGCGCTGTTTTATCTTGGAGACCTTATCGGTGGCGCACTTTTATATATAGGCTGCCCCGCTTTTTTACACGGGCTTCTCATCGACGGACTTTACAAAACTCTTGCCTGGATAGTTTCGGTAATGCTTCCGCCTATGGCGATATTTTTCCCACTTTTCACCCTTCTTGAGGATTCGGGATACCTACCGAGGGTAGCATTCAATCTTGATGCGCCCTTTAAAAGGTGCAAAAGCTGCGGAAAGCAGGCGCTCACTATGTGCATGGGCTTCGGATGCAACGCGGCAGGGGTAGTGGGATGCAGAATAATCGACTCGCCGCGAGAGCAGCTTATCGCCATGATAACCAATTCATTCGTGCCCTGCAACGGCAGGTTTCCCCTGCTTATAGCGCTGATATCGATGTTTTTCGTGGGAAGTAGCGGCGGATTGGGGGCAGGATTGGCATCTGCGGTCTTTCTCTGCGCGCTGATAACATTAAGTATTGTCATAACGCTCATTACCTCAAAAATACTGTCCGCGACTGTGCTTAAAGGTGCTCCGTCGGCATTCACTCTTGAATTGCCGCCCTACAGAGCACCCGAGGTCGGCAAGGTCATCGTCCGCTCTATCCTTGACAGAACGGTTTTCGTGCTGGGCAGAGCCGTAATATCCGCTATACCTGCAGGGATAATTCTGTGGCTGATGGCTAACCTGCATATCGGAGACTCCACATGGCTTTCGATCTGCTCGGGCTTTCTTGACCCCTTTGCCCGAATCTTGGGACTGGACGGCGTAATACTTATCGCCTTCATTTTAGGCTTCCCCGCAAACGAGATCGTGATCCCGGTCATGATAATGGCGTATATGTCGCGCTCCTCGCTCACCGACTATTCAAGCCTTTTTGAGCTGAAGGAGCTTTTCGTCGCCAACGGCTGGACGACCACCACGGCAATATGCACTATGCTCTTTTCTCTCTTCCATTGGCCCTGCGCCACCACCGTTCTAACCGTAAAAAAGGAAAGCGGTAGCCTCAAATGGACGGCGGCGGCAATAATTATCCCCACAGTGATCGGAATGCTGCTTTGCGCGGCTGTTAACGCCATAGCGCGCCTGTTTTGCTAATCAAACGCTTATAAATTGGTGTTTAGCGGGATGCGAGGGGCGCGGGGGAGACGCGGTTTCCACCTTTTTACAAAAAGGTGGAGCCAAAAAACTTACCCGAAAATAGCAGATAGCCTAGCCGCATTATCAAATAAAACCGTAATGATTT
>JBGVHJ010000131.1:0-3427 GCA_045122255.1 Eubacteriales bacterium
TACACAAGGGAGGCTTTCGTTAGTAATCGTCTCCCCGATAAACACCAATTTGCATTAAAAAATATTGAAAAAACTATTGACAAAAGCTTGGAAATGGTGTATTATTGTATTAGTACAGTAATACAGAAAGGAGGAAGCGTAATGGCATGGCAATTTAATCAACGCGAGCCGGTATTTTTACAGATAGCAAACCGTTTGCGCGGTGATATTATCTGTGGGGTATATAGCCCCGACGAGCAGGTTCCGTCGGTAAGACAGATGGCATCGATTGCCGGTGTAAACCCAAACACTATGCAAAAGGCACTTTCACTGTTGGAGGAAGAGGGCATTTTGTACAGCAAGGGCACCTTGGGGCGATTTGTTACCGCGGACGGGAATATTTTGGCAGATGCCAAGGAAAAAATGCGCCGAGATACTGTAAGGAATATGCTCCTTGAGGCGCGCGCGCTGGGTATTACCGAAAAAGAACTTATCAAATATTTGGAAGAGGAGGCGAGGCAAAAATGAGTACACCCGTTTTAAGCTGTAAGGGCTTGACAAAAAGCTATAAAAGAAAGCATCCCGTGCTCAAGAATTTTGATTTCGAGCTTCAAAGCGGAAGGATCGTAGGTCTTTTAGGGCCTAACGGCTGCGGAAAATCCACGCTTATGAAGCTGGTGACCGGTCTTCTTGTGCCCGACGAAGGCGAGATATACGTTTGCGGAGAGGAGAGAAGCGAGAAGACTAACGCTTATATCTCTTATCTGCCCGAGAGAACCTATTTCAATTCCTGGATGAGAGTCAGCGAGCTTATCAAATATTTTTCGGAATTTTATGCCGATTTCGACGCGGAGCTTGCGAGAAAGATGCTTGCCGACCTTAAGATCGAGGAAAAGGCAAAGCTGAGAACTCTTTCAAAGGGAACTAAGGAGAAGGTCCAGCTTGTTATGGTCATGGCGCGCCGCGCAAAGCTCTATCTTCTCGACGAGCCTATCGCGGGTGTTGACCCTGCGGCAAGAGAGTACATTCTCAATACGATAATTTGCAATTACAACCCCGAGGCGACGGTGGTGATCACCACCCACCTCATTCACGATATCGAGCCCGTGCTTGACGATTTTGCCTTTCTCGGCTTTGGCGGAGAGATAGTAATGTCGGGCAACTGTGACACGGTTCGTGAGGAAACGGGCAAGTCGCTTGACGAGCTTTTCAGGGAGGTGTACAGATGTTAGGCAAGCTTTTAAAATATGATCTGAAGTCGGTCGGTAAGTATTGGTGGATACTGGTGATCGCAATGCTTTCACTTTTCGGTGTCGGCGGCGCTTCATTCGGTCTCGTTCAGCTTATAGGTAATCATATGTTTGACGAGACCGTTCTCACCAACAATCTTCTTTACCTTACCATGAGTCTTGCAAGCGGTTTTTTGAGCCTTACCTTTATTCTGAGCCTTGTGGGCATCGGAATATGCTGCTTTGGCGTTTCGGTTCTGATCTATGTAAGATATTTCAAGCATCTCTTTACCGATGAGGGATATCTGACCTTCACGCTCCCCGCAAGCCGCGGTCAGATATTTAATGCAAAGGTACTGAATGCCGCTATCTGGTGCTTCTTGACGTCAATTGTTGTGTCTGTGGGCACTTTCGTTATGATGATGCTCATATTCATCATTCCTTTTGATTACGAATACGACATCGAGGTAATAAAGTCGCTGGCAAAGGTTTTTTCGCATATACCCTTTACACAGTGGCTTTGGTTCGGTGTCTGGGCTGTAATAGGTGAGCTTATCACCGTTGCAAGCTTTTTCCTGTCACCCTGCGCGGCATATTTCTGCATTACCCTCGGCGCTACGGTGTTTAAAAAGGCAAAGGTATTCGGTGCTATCGGAGTTTACGTTCTGATGTATATGGCGGTTGAGGCAGTTACCCAGATCTCGGCATACGGCGTTATGTTTTTCATGGCTCTCAGCAGTATGGGTATAGTGGATATTCTTTCCAAGGCGACCGACCTTGGTCTGAATGCCTTGATAACCTCCATTCTGCTTATCATTCTTGGAATTACGGCGACCCTTGCCGCATTCTTCTACAGCATTACGAGAAATATTCTTGAGCGTAAGCTCAATTTAGCTTAAACGGAGGTGCGATATGAAAAAGAATTATATTAAAATACTCGCACTTGCTGTGTCATTGCTTTTGGTTTTTATCAATCTGTTTACGCTTTCTGCCTGCACGTCTTCTTCCGATTCTGAATTTTTCAAGTATAGTGATGAAGCGGTGGACTGGGAGATCTCAAAGGATTTCAAGACTCTCACAAACAAAACTGAGGGTATAGAGTATGAGCAGTACGATACTCCTACTTTGCCGCTGAACGTTCTTGGATCTATATACGTATCTTATGACAAAATTATCAAGGAGTCGTCTAAGGGACAGAGCAGCTCTCCTGTATATCAAACGCTTAGAGAGGATGGAATAGTTTGGCTGGTTCTTGACGGAATATACTATTATTACGTAACAGATGACGGAAGAGCATATCTCGACGGTTTGGTGAACAGAAAATATGATAAATTCATTGTGCGCAACGTGGATAGCGATTGTTATCACACCGGCAAAGAGCTTTCCTCTAAGATCATCAATGATCTGAACAGCGATCTTAGCGATGGCATTAACGTAGAAGAAATAGATTCGAGATTTCTTGATAATTACAAATTCTGCTACTATATTGTGTCATTTGATCCGCGGAGACAGTTCTGCTGCTTTTATGGCGCGTTGTTTACAAATGATTATAATGATTTTTTGTACGTGAGATTAGACAGTCTTGACGCTAAGGCTTTAGATCGGGAAGGTAGGTTGAATTTTAACTCGGGTGAAATGATTACTGTGACACATCTCAATAAGGACTACGTGTTGGAGATGAGGAAAGTTACCGGAAGTGAGGGTCAAACTCTGGGTCAGTATTATTATTATGAGCAGGACAGAATTATGATTTCTCACCTAAACGATGAGCCTGAACAGGATATGACGGGCATTGTGATCTTCTCCTCGGTGTTTTTCTGGGTTGCGGTGTTTGTAGTCGGCTTTGTGTTCCCCCTGCCGTTCTTCGTTTTGGGATGCGCACTTGCATTCATCAAGAAGCTTGGCAGACCTAAATACTGGCTTTGGGTGGCGGCATTCGCCCTGCTTTGGATGCTCTTTGCGGCACTGTTCTCTTTGATAATTATCTTAATAATTCTAATTTAACAAAAAATCCTCCCGACACCCGTCGGGAGGTTTTTTGAAGTAATAGGGTCAAATTTTGATTTGTAGGTGGGTTAGCGAGGCAGATTTACGCGGTAAGGCTCCCTTGTGTAAAGGGAGCTGTCAGCGAAGCTGACTGAGGGATTGTTTTGCTGTGAAATGTTACTTTTACAATCCCTCCGTCTCGCTACGCGATCCACCTCCCTTTACACAAGGGA
>JBGVHJ010000132.1:0-11908 GCA_045122255.1 Eubacteriales bacterium
AGCTGTCAGCGAAGCTGACTGAGGGATTGTTTTGCTGTGAAATGTTACTTTTACAATCCCTCCGTCTCGCTACGCGATCCACCTCCCTTTACACAAGGGAGGCTTTCGTTATCAATCGTCTCACCGATAAACTGCAATTTATCCGCCGCAGACGAGAGACACGATATTTGACACTTTATTCGCACCGAGGGTCTCGTCAGTAAACATAATTCCGCGGCGCAGAGCGGGTGAGCCGTATCTTTTTCGGAGGCCGTCCACCACCCCCTCAAGGGTCTCCTCTCTCTGTATTGCCATAATATCGGGACAAAATGAAAGCTGCTCTGTGTCTGACCGAACAAGGTCGGCCGCGCGGACACCCAACGATCTTATGGGCGACTCACAGAGTCGGTGCCTTTTCATAAGCGACTTTGCCGACAAAAAAAGAGATCTTGCCGTTCTGTTGGGATAATCGGGCTTCATCTGCCGCTCAAGTGAAGAAAGATCACTGTATCTCACCGACACCTGCACCGTAGAGCACACGACTCCCTCTCTGCGCATCCGCATCGAAACGTTTTCGCAGAGCTGATAAAGAATGATATCGATATCGTTTTCGCAGACCAGATCTCGGGGCGGTGTGGTACTGTTGCCTATTGATTTTGGCGGAGGCGAGCTACCGTAAAGCGATACGGGAGATAGATCCCTACCGTTCGCCGCCTCGTAAAGAGAAAGTCCGTTTTTCCCGAAAAGGCACTTGAGCAGATAGGGATCGGTTCGCGCCAGGTCGCCTATGGTGCGTATGCCGTAAAGCCGTAATTTTTTCTCGGTCTGCTTACCCACAAAGATCATATCCGAGGCGGGAAGATCCCATATTTTCTCTCGGAAATCTTCATCCGATATAACCGTGGTAGCATCGGGCTTTTTCATATCCGAGCCGAGCTTGGCGAAGATCTTATTGAAGGACACCCCCACCGAAACGGTAAGTCCCAGCTCCTTCCTCATTCGATGGCGGATATCATTGGCAATATTTTCGCCGCTTTCAAAAATGCCGAGACTTCCCGTCACGTCGAGCCAGCATTCGTCAAGTCCAAAGGGCTCGATCATATCGGTATAACTGTAATATATCTCTCTCGCCGCCTGCGAATATTGCTCGTAAAGCTCGAAATGGGGCGGCAAGAAGACGATATCGGGGCATTTCTGCTTCGCCTGCCAAAGAGGCTCGGCGGTCTGCACCCCAAATGCCTTCGCCTCGTAATTTTTCGCTAAGATTATACCGTGCCGCGCTTCAACGTCACCTGCCACCGCCACGGGTCTTCCCCTAAGCTCGGGATGCGACAAAAGCTCCACCGACGCGTAAAAATTATTCAAGTCGGAATGCAATATTACCCTTTTCATTTCAGCACCTCATTTCACATTATAGAACAACCGTTCTATATCTATTATGCACCCCAAGCGGCTGCTTGTCAATAGGTAAATGCAAGAAAATCGAACAAAAGTTCCTTGACAAATACAGTGGTCGGTGATATAATTCTATCTGTATCAAAAAATATCAGAAAGAAGATTTAAAATGAAGAAAATGATAAGTGGTAAAAGGCTTGCATGGCTCTTCGCCTTCGTCTATTTTACCAGCTACGTCACCAGAATCAATTTCGCCGCCGTAATTCAGGAGGTCGTTACCGACACCGGCTTTGAAAAGTCTGCCCTATCGGTCATATTAGTATGTATGTCGGTGACCTACGGCATCGGTCAGGTAATAAACGGGCGCATCGGCGACAAAATAAAGCCTCAGAATCTCATATTTATAGGTCTTATTACCGCTACCGCAATAAACCTCATCTTCCCCATTTTTTCGGGCTCGATACCGCTTATGTGCGTGCTTTGGGCAGTAAACGGCTTTGCTCAGTCAATGATGTGGCCGCCTATCGTTAAGATCATGGTCAACACCATGGATGAAGCGACATACGGATCGGCATCGGTCATAGTTTCTCTGGGCTCGTCTATCGGCACTATCGCGGTCTATCTCACGGCACCTGCGATCATTACCCTGCTCTCCTGGCAATTCGTGCTGCTCTTATCGGCGGCAACGGGACTTTTCGCGGTCATTCTTTGGGCATTTATCAAGAACAGAGTTTACGACGAAAAAAGCGTTATCCTTTCAAACAAAAAAAGCTCGCCCTCGGCGAAGCTCATTTTCCCCAAAACGGCGATCTTTCCCCTTATATTCATTGCCCTCGCCATCATCTGCCAGGGCATGCTGCGCGACGGCGTATCCAACTGGATGCCATCCCTTCTCTCCGATACCTTCAAGATGGGCAACAGTGCAAGTATTCTCTGCACCGTATCCCTCTCACTGTTTTCGATGGTCGCGTTTATAGTTGCAGGCGCGTTCTATAAAAAGCTCTTCAGAAACGAGGTCGCTTGCGCCGCCGCAATCTTCGCCCTCGCCGCTCTCTCGGCTCTCATGCTCACTCTGCTCTTCAATCTCGGCGCCGCATCCGCCATACTGTTTATGGCACTGATTACCGGAGCCAATCACGGAATCAATCTTATGCTGATCGGTCACGTGCCGAAGAGATTCAGAAGGTACGGCAACATTTCCACCATTTCGGGAGCTATCAATGCCTGCACCTACGTAGGCTCTGCCATCGCAACCTACGGTATTGCAAAGCTTTCAGAGTCCTTCGGTTGGCAGTTTACCACCGCAATATGGTTCGTTATCGCGTTTATCGGTCTTATCTTCTGCATTATAGCCATCCCCTCATGGAAAAAATTCATTAAAAAGAAAGGGCAATAACCATGACTCCCTTTGCTCAATGGCTCAACACCGCATTTGCGGGCTTCGACTATTCTATACTTGAATTTTTCCACACGCTCGCTACTTACGCCTCCTTCTTCCTCACTCCCATAGCCGAATTTTTCGCGTTCATCGGTGACGGAGCGCTTGCCTGCTTCGTCCTTGCCGCTCCTCTTCTTCTCTTTCCAAAGACAAGAAAGGCGGGTATCTGCATTATGCTTGCCGTGGGATTTGGCGCGCTGATAACCAACGTGGCGGTCAAAAATATCGTTGAGCGTCCCCGTCCCTTTGCGATCGAATCGGGAGTCGAGCAATTCCGCCGATGGTGGGAATACGTGGGCTCCCCGAGCCAAGGTGAATTTTCATTTCCCTCGGGGCACACCACGGCGGCAATGGCAGGTGCCGTCGGTCTCTGTCTCGGATATGACAAAAACCGCAAATGGTGGATATTCCTGTCCTCGGCTATATACGTAATAATTATGGGGGCGAGCCGCAATTATCTTATGGTTCACTACCCCACCGATATAATCGGGGGACTTATTTCGGGCGCTATTGGCGGCGCGCTTGCCTATCTGCTGATATATTTTCTCTACAAAGGCCTTGAGGGTAACAGAGATATCAAGGCATGCGCCTTCATTCTCGATGCCGATATCAAAAATCTTTTTAGAAACAAACACACAAAAAATGCTGAGCGCTAGCGCCCAGCATTTTTTGTTTTGGTATGTAATTAAATCAGAACCACCAAACAGTCTTTTTGATCATGATGAACACGATGTCGAAAATGTACACAGGAACAGAAAGGGGCAGTGCAAACAATGCAGCGAGAATAATGCCGCCAACGTTCTTCTTATCGATGCTTACAGCAAGACGATAAATGTTCCAAGCAAGGGGGCAAATGAGAACGAGGAGAAGCTTCTTAAACCAAGAAAGCTCTTCAAAACCCTTAATAAGTTCAGCCATAATAGACCTCCACAAAGTTTTTTTGTTGACTAAAACAATCAACTTGACAATATTATACACCAATTCAAGACAATTGTCAATATTAAAATTAAAAAATATAATAAAACAGTGCTTTTTTCCTCATACAAGGCTTAAAAGCACTGTTTTATTGTGTCTTTTTACAATTTAATTATGTAAAAATTACTCAGCGTCGGTGGTCTCTTCAGCGGGAGCCTCAGCAGGAGCCTCAGCCTCGTCAACCTTGATAACCTTTGTATAAACAAGGACCATAATAACGGCACTTGCAGTGAGGTAAAGTCCAACCAGGGGAGCAAGCATCGCAGGAATAATGAGAAGAGCCAACACACCTGCTACTGCACCATATACTACACCTGCAGCAAAATGAAGAAGGACACCGAGTATGAGATATCCAACGCTCTTCTGGAATGTAGGCATAAATGCAGCGGGAAAGATTTTCTTCAAAACGTTCATGATCAATTCTCCTTTTAAAATTTATTCAGATACAGCCTCTCGGCTGCTTGAATTTCAAATGATTTGATTTGCTAAGAAGCAGACGAAAAAATCTCTCGTCTGCTTCTCAAAAATGAAAGATTACTTATACTTTCTCTTGCGTGCAGCTTCGGACTTCTTCTTACGCTTTACGCTGGGCTTTTCGTAGTGCTCTCTCTTACGAAGCTCGGTAAGGATTCCCGAACGAGCACACTGACGCTTAAAACGACGGAGCGCGCTGTCAAGAGACTCGCCCTCTTTTACTTTAACTTCTGCCATTTATTTTTTCCCTCCCCTCGCTTTAAAAGGTTCAGTGAGTAAATTCTCACAGATACTGTAATATTATACTACAACTTTTTATTTTTGTCAATATAATTTTGAATTTTTTTTGAATTTTTTAGCTTTTTTGTCGCTTATTTCATAAGTTTCGCGCTCAAGGCAGGAAAAATTGGATAACTTGTCATCTATTACAGCTCTTTCGCAACTTTTTTTACAGTATCCGCAACCGCTCTCGCGCAGACCTCGACTCCCTCATTTGTCAGGTGAATGAGGTCGGAGCAGATATATCTTTCGATATCACCCACAAGGAGCGCATTTAGGTCGTTGATAATTACGCCCTCAGCCGAAAGAGCCTCAACGGCGATTTCGTTGAATCTTGCGATGGTGCTGTTCTTGTTATGCTTATTCTCGGGACGGACGGGCGTTGTGGTTGCGAAAATAACCGCATCGTGACGGGATCTTAAAATTCTCGCGATTCGGAGGACGTTGTCTCTGTACTCCTCCTCGGTGGAGAAGGTTCCCTCTCCAAAGAGGTCGCAGAGATCCCAGTGTCCTACGTTGAAATGCACGATACGGCTTCCCTTCATCGCCTGCTCATAATCAAAGAGCATGCGAAGGGTATGCTTTGCAAACCTGCAATTTTCACCCGGCTGAAAGACCTCGAAGTCCTCTCCAAGAAGCTCTGCGGTTCTGTTTCCGTATCCCTGTCGCTCGCCTGCGCCAAAGCGAATAGAATCGCCCAAAAGAGTTACTTTCATATTAATCTCCATTCCGCCGCCAAGCGGCGGCACAAACAGTTATCAATGCAATACTTTACTTTATAACGATATTTACGATCTTGTTGGGGACTACGATCTCCTTGACGACGGTCTTGCCTTCAATTGCCGCAGCAACCTTTTCGTCCGCCTTGGCAAGGGCGAGCACCTCGTTCTTGTCCATATCCACGGGAACGAGGATCTTGCCTCTGAGCTTACCGTTGATCTGAACTATTACCTCGATCTCATCGTCTGCGGTCTTCGCCTCGTCATAGGTAGGCCAGCTCTCGTATGCGATGGTCTCGGTGTGACCCAGCTGCTCCCAGATCTCCTCGCCTATATGAGGACAGATGGGAGAGAGCATCTTGATAAGTCCCTCGGCATAAGTCTTGGGGCACTTGCCCTCCTTATATACCGCGTTTACGAAGATCATCATCTGCGAAATAGCGGTGTTGAACGCCAGCTTTTCGAAGTCGTCGGTGACCTTCTTAACGGTTTTGTGGTATACCTTATCGAGGGCAGGTACTTCTCCGTCCACGATATTTTCGGGCTCGGTGAAGAATGCCCAGACGCGGTTGAGGAATCGGCGCGAGCCGTCAACACCGGTGTCGCTCCAGGGCTTGGAAACCTCGAGAGGACCCATGAACATCTCATAGAGACGGAGGGTATCTGCGCCGTAATCTCTTACGACGTCGGAGGGGTTGACAACGAACTCGGGGAATCTCTTACCCATCTTGATGCCGTTAGCACCGAGGATCATTCCCTGGTGGACCAGCTTCTTGAAGGGTTCCTTGGTGGGAGCGAGCCCCTTATTGTAAAGATATCTGTTCCAGATTCTGGAATACATAAGGTGACCTACCGCGTGCTCGGGTCCGCCGATATAAAGGTCGACGGGCATCCAGTGTTTCAGAAGTTCCTGATTTGCAAACTCGTCCTTATTGTCGGGATCGATATAGCGGAGGAAGTACCATGAAGAGCCTGCAGAACCGGGCATGGTAGAGGTCTCTCTCTTGCCCTTGATGCCGTTCTTATCGTAATATTTCCAATCCTCTGCATTTTCAAGGGGAGCTTTACCGCCAACGCCCTTATAGTTTTCAAGCTCTGGAAGGATAAGAGGAAGCTCCTCGTCGGGAAGGGTGTAAACGGTGCCATCCTCGCCGTGAACCACGGGAACGGGCTCGCCCCAATATCTCTGACGTGCAAATATCCACTCTCTGAAGTGGTAGTTTACAGTTCTCTTGGCAACGCCCTGCGCCTCGAGCTTAGCCGTGATAGCTTCCTTTGCTTCTTCAACGGTAAGACCGGTAAACTCCTCGGAGTTGATAAGTCTATAGCCCTTGCCAAGGTAATCCTGCTTTTCGAAAGCCTTTTCGTCGACGCTTACGTGACCCAGCTTTTCGTCGCCGTCGATGACCTGGATCATATCTATATTATGAGCGATAGCGTACTCGAAGTCACGCTGATCGTGAGAAGGAACCGCCATGACCGCGCCCGTGCCGTAGCTTGCGAGGACGAAGTCACCGATGAACATTCTCACTTCCTTGCCGTTTACGGGGTTGATGCAGGTAACGCCCTTGAGCTCACAGCCCGATTTGGTCTTATTGAGCTCGGTTCTGTCCATATCGTTCTTCTTGAGAGTCTCGTCGATATATGCCTGAACCTCTTCCTTGTTCTCGATTCTGGGCATAAGAGACTTAACGGTCTCTCCGTCGGGAGCGAGAACCATAAAGGTGATACCGTAGATCGTTTCGATGCAGGTGGTGAAGATCGAGAATTCACCGCCGCCAACGATCTGGAATTTGACCTCGACACCGGTGGACTTGCCGATCCAGTTCTTCTGCATAAGCTTGGTGGATTCGGGCCAATCGATCTCCTCAAGTCCCTCAAGAAGCTCTTCGGCAAATGCGGGCTGATTGATAACCCACTGCTTCATGTTCTTTCTGACTACGGGGAAGCCGCCGCGCTCGCTCTTACCGTCGATGACCTCATCGTTGGAGAGAACGGTGCCCAGCTCCTCGCACCAGTTTACGGGCATATCGATATACTGCGCGTAGCCGTCGAGATAGAGCTGCTTGAAGATCCACTGAGTCCACTTGTAGAAATCGGGATCGCTGGTGGCGATCATCTTCGACCAGTCGTAGTCAAAGCCAAGCTCGGTGAGCTGCTTTGAGAAGGTCTCGATATTCTTCTGTGTAAATCCGTTGGGATGGTTGCCGGTGCTTACCGCATACTGCTCTGCAGGGAGACCGAAGGAGTCATAGCCCATGGGATGGAGGACGTTGTAGCCCTGCATTCTCTTCATTCTCGACACGATGTCGGTAGCGGTGTAGCCCTCGGGGTGACCTGCGTGCAGACCTACTCCCGAAGGATAGGGGAACATATCAAGGGCATAGAACTTAGGCTTGGAGAAATCCCAGACGTCGGTCTTGAAGGTCTCGTTCTTTTTCCAGTATTCCTGCCACTTTTTTTCGATTTGTAAGTGCTCGTACTTCATTTTTTATATTTCCTTTCTATTTTTTACACATTTTAAATATTTCAAATTTTGATTTGTCGGGGAGTTTAGCGAGGCAGATTTACGCGATAGGCTCCCTTGTGTAAAGGGAGCTGTCAGCGAAGCTGACTGAGGGATTGTTTTGCTGTGAAATGTTAATTTTACAATCCCTCCGTCTCGCTACGCGATCCACCTCCCTTTACACAAGGGAGGCTTTCGTTGTCAATCGTCACACCCATAAATCGCAATTTATCAACTCAAACAAAAAAAGCGCTTTCGTCTCGTTTTGAGACGAAAGCGCATAGCTTCCGCGGTACCACTCAAATTGCATCCAAAAAAGATGCCGCTTAAAGCCTTTAACGGGGGCAACCGTTCTTCCCTACCGTCCCGACAGGATTTCGAAAAGACTGCTCTGAGGTGAGTAAGACTGTCTCCGCCTGCGCCTCGCACCGACCGACGCATCTCTGAACGCTTCAAAAATCTCTTTCCTCTTCATTGCATTTTATTTACAACATTAATATTATATATAAGTGTTACGCTTTTGTCAAGTGGTTTTTGATTATTTTTCAAATTTTGATCTCTTAAACCGTTCTTATATTGAAATTGTTCTCGGTCTTTTTCACAAAATCATTGGGCTCAATAGTGCAATCAACGTCATTAAATACGGTTTCGCCGTCGGTAAGCGCTCTCACAAGGCAATCTCCCTTGAACTCCTTGACCTTAACGTCATCAAGCACTATTCTCTTGCAGTGCGCCGCTCTGATCAGCTCCTCGGCATCCGAATCCTCTCTCATAACTATATCCACGCCTCGCATAGTCAATTCAAGAAGAGAATCGGATCTGCCATAGGCATTGAGAGCCATTTTCACACCGTCCGCTTTGATGTTTTCAAAGGTAATATCTGCCATAGGGCGGTATCTCTGCCAGGTCTCGTTGCCCGAAAAATTGTAATGCAGGAAACGGTCAAGGTTCTCGAAAATGCAATCCTTTATAACGATATTTCCCGGAATCTCCTCTATCGGCATTGAAAAATCCGCATAATAGGTAAATGCCGAAAGCATATTTCTGCCCGGACGCGGCGACGGCGCGCAGGCTCTCTTTTCCTCGGGAGTCATTATGCCACGGAAAAAATATTCACCCGGACCGTACATTTTGCACTTTCGCACAATGACATTTGTGCCGCCAAATCGCATTGCGCTGCAGGAGGAATTCAGAATGCAGTCGGAAACGAGGACGTTGACGTTACCAAAGCCCGCAACGCAATCGTCACCCGTATAAAACTCACAATTCTTAATAGTGATATTTTTCGTGGAAAAGGCGTCAAAGCCGTCGTGACCGCCATAGACCTTGACCTTTTCCATATAAATGTTTTCGCAAAAGAGCATATTATGCGCCCAGTTTGCGCTTTCTCTCACACAGTAGCCCGAAAAACTGATATTTTTGCAATTGAAGAAGGTTATAGCATGAGGGCCTCTGTAATATTCCTCGCCGATTTCATCGAAGCAGTTGTTTCCGTCGATAAACGAGCCTTCTTCACCGATTATTGCCACGTTTTCCGCATCGATGGCACGGATAAGCGCGTTGTTCCAGCGGCTACCCGGCAATCGGCGGAAGCGGTAATTTTCGTCCCACTCCTTATATTCCGTCTCACCCTTGATACCGCCGAGGTGTACGTACGGTGCATCGGTTATCCTCTCGGGCGCAAGCGGCTCAACCTTATCCTCGGTATAGCAGGAGTAATAGTCCTCGGGATTCTGACTTCCCTTCAGCACAGCTCCGCTCTGCAATTTAAGCGTGATATTTGAGCGCAGACGTATGCTTCCCGTCAAAAACTCGCCCTCGGGCACGACGACCTCTCCTCCGCCCTTTGAAAATACGTAGTCGATAGCATTCTGAATCGCCGCGGTCTGTAATTTTTCGCAGGATACGGCTCCGAAATCGGTTATTTTTACAGTAATTTTCATAACAATTTTCTCCTTTACGTTGACATATCTTTAATTTGATGATATAATTATATCATACTAATATCAAGGTTTCTATCACCATATTTCACTAAAAATAACACTATATTGAACAGAGGTCAAAAATGCCGAGAGAAATGCTGTACAGAGAATCCGTCGTACACCGAAGCGACGGGCTTCCGCTTAAAATTTACGATTCCAGCCACGTCAAATACCATTGGCACGACGAATACGAATTCTTACTTGCCGAGCATGACGGCACGGTCTGCTCCGTTGGTGGCAGGCAGATCACTCTGAACGTAGGAGACTCTATGATGATAGAAGGCGGCGAGCTTCATTCCCTTTCTCTTGAAGCGGGAAAAAGCGTAACCGCAGTGGTCGTTCATCCCGCTTTTTGGGCAGGAGATGACGTCTCTTTTTTGGAGAGAATGAGCTTTACTGCGTTATTCCGAGGAGAGAGCGAGATCGGTAGCAGGATCACAATGCTTTTACACCGTATAAAGGAATGTTATCTTGAAAAGGATCTTGGATACGAATTTCTGTTAAAAACATATTTTTGCAACATTTTCGCTATCCTGATTGAGAATGGGGAGTACGAAGAACGTGTAAAGCCTCCCGAAGCCCAAAGCTCACCGGAGGCGGCACTTTTTGAATACGTTCACAACAATATATGTAACGATGTCTCCCTTGATACGCTTTGCGAGGCAACACATTTCAGCAAATCCTACGTTGTAAGGCTATTCAAAAAGCACACGGGACAGACTCCGACGGAGTATATAAACCGTTGCCGAACAGAGCTGGCAAAGGAGCTTTTGAACACCAAAAGCGTAACCGACACCGCACTTGATTGCGGATTTAACAACGTCAGCTATTTTATCCGCGTCTTTAAAAGATATACCGGGTCGAGACCCGGAGAATGGAAAAGCAAACAATAAAATACAGCCGAGGAGATTTTTTCTCCTCGGCTGTATTACTTTTAAATTACCGTTAACAGCCATCAAAGCTCAGCGATATAATACGCCTGAGTATTGGCTCTTCTTCCCTCTGCATCCATAACGTCGATACGGAAATACTCGTCGGTGTCCTTTATCTCAAATACCGCCTCGTTGACGTACCCTTCGGTGGAATAAACCGCTTTGGTTCTTCTTCCCCTCGTGGAGTAGCTGATGCGCTTGGCATCGGAGCATTTAATATGCACCTTGCCATCCTCGACGTAAAGCTCGTCGATAACAGGGCCCATCGACGCGTAGAAATCGCCCGAAAGCAGTCCGTCGATAATAGAAGAATAGCTCAATTCATCGATATTAACCATAACGAATGCGCCAAAGGAATCAAGCATTCTCTGCTCTGCTCTCGCATTGTGATTATCATCACCGCAGGAAACGAAAACGCGCTTGCCGTCACGAAGCATATCGTCCACTACGTTGATATCGTAATCGTAAAGACCGCCGACACCGCAAGAATGGTTGTAGACCTCAACGCCCCAAAGTCCTTCGTAATCACAATAATCGCCGTAGTTTTCGAGCGACCAGCGAGGGTGATTGTAGCACACAAAGCAACCGTTTTCGTGAGCGTTTTTGATAAGGTTGTTGATGCCCTCCGCACCGTAAATTCTTGGAACGTCATACTCGGGCTTGTTGAGATCCGCCACGCCGGATTTTCTCGAATAATGATCGTAGACCGAATTGTAATCAAAGCTATAATCGTTGCTCTGCTCCTTGGCGTAAAAATTCAGGTGGCAGACCTTCATATTAAAGTTCTTCAAAGTCGATTGCTCGGGGAACTCCTTAATAGCGTACTCCGAGCTGGTAATCGTTATAAAATCCTCGTCGTCAAGCTCGGAATGAGCCTTGAAAAACTCGTGATCGGTGATGGCAAGAAAGCTATATCCCTGCTCCTTGTATATCTTTTTTAGCTCCTCGGGAGTGTAGTGACCGTCGGAGAGATTACTGTGACAGTGCATATTTCCCTTGTAGAATTTTTTTGTAGGATCAAGTAAATATTTTTTCATTTTTTATTCCTTTTCAATTTGCATTTCAAATTTTGATTTGTCGGGGAGTTGAGCGAGGCAGATTTACGCGATAGGCTCCCTTGTGTAAAGGGAGCTGTCAGCGAAGCTGACTGAGGGATTGTTTTGCTGTGAAATGTTACTTTTACAATCCCTCCGTCTCGCTACGCGATCCACCTCCCTTTACACAAGGGA
>JBGVHJ010000133.1:0-15756 GCA_045122255.1 Eubacteriales bacterium
GTAGCGAGACGGAGGGATTGTAAAAGTAACATTTCACAGCAAAACAATCCCTCAGTCAGCTTCGCTGACAGCTCCCTTTACACAAGGGAGCCTATCGCGTAAATCTGCCTCGCCCATCTCACCGATAAATCAAAATTTGAACATCCAAAATCGCCAAACATATTCGTGCAAAAAACAAAAGCTCCCGCCGAAGCGAGAGCTTTTGTTTATTTATTAAAGTCAAACAATTCTATAAAGAATTAGTCCTTCTTCTTGAATGCAACGAAACCGGTAGCTGCAACTACTGCAACAACAGCGATCGCGCCGAAGCCGATGGTGCTAGCGCATCCGCCGCTGGTCTGCTCGCCGCCCTCATTTTCGTTCTGAACGGGCTTAGTGGTCTCTTCCTTGGTGTCTTCAACGGGCTCTTCAGTAGAATCAGTAGGATCTACGGGATCAGTTTCGGGAGGATCAATGGGGTCTTTATCGGTCCAACCAAGACCCTTGAATACTTCCTCAGCATAAGCCTCAGCCTCTTCAGTGGTTCTGAAGAACGCCTGAAGAACGATCTCGAACTCGTTTGCACCGGGAGTTTCCATATCGATACCGAAGTCGAAACGGGTACCGTTGATACGGCCTGTGAACTTCTCACCGTCAAGAGATGTGTCGTAGAAGAAGTAGAGGTAATTGTCACCGTTAATATCGTAAGCATCGTAACCGATATCAACGCCCTTTACGTGGCAATTGGGGCTAGGAGTTACGTTATCGCCGGTACATACGTATACGTTTGCAGACTCAAATGCGTTACAACCGTCTTCCATCTTGCAGGAGCAGAGGTTCTTAGTGATACAAAGAACTACGGGGAATTCGGCAATATCGTAAGAAACGTCACTGTCAACCTTCCAGTAACCTGCGTCAGCGAGTGCGCTCTGACCGATTACCTTAACGTTGTTACCCTCAACGATCTGGATCTTGGTACCAACCTGGGACTTAGGAGGATTAGCAAGAGCGGTGTTTGCGAGGTCACCGGTCATGATAATAGCGGGAGTGCCTTCGGGAATGTCTGCGCCGCTTACAATAGGAGCGTACTCGGTCTTGTAATCAACGCTTGCCTTGGAATCGTCACCCTGGGGCTTGGTAGCGGTTGCTTCGCTTGTACCGAACTTAAGAACGGTTGCGGACTGAACGCCACCCTTCTTTGCGCTAAGCATAGCGAAACCGATATGAGCACTGTCATCGGTCTTATATGCTTCGTTCATGTAAGCAACAACCTTCTCAGGAGCCTCGGAACCGTTGATGGTTACAGCGTAACCTGCGGTAGGATCGTAAGTAACAACAAGAGTAAGAACGTTCTTGCCGTCAACTACAGTTCTGTTTTCCTCAGCGATGGTGGATCCGCCGCTGTTGGTCCATTCGTTGGTGTACCAAGAAATAGAGCCGCATGCGCCGGGAACTGCGGGATCGTTGGAGCCGCCGGGACGGATAAGGGTCTGAACACCGGTACCGAAGCCGGGAGCACCTTCATCGATGTGGGGAGTGCTCCAGATAAAGAGGTTGAACCACTTATCGGGTGCATCGTAGCTGAACTCGTCAACTCTGACCTGCATGTAAACGCCTTCTTTAAGGTTTACCTTGGTCTTGGTGGAAAGCTGAGAGAAAGGAGTGGAAGTGCTCCAGTCTGCGCTTGTCATGTGGAAGCCGTCGGCGGTGTAGTTGTAACCGGGAACCGACTTCTTCTCGCCGGCATAATCATCGCCGGACTCGGATGCAAGGCCGTAAGTATTCCAGTTACCGTCAACTGCTGCTGCAGGAACAGCGGCAATTACGAAAACAACGGAAAGAAGCATAGCGGCAACAAGCACCATAGAAAGAATCTTTTTCATAATTCTCTTCTCCTTATAAAATTTTTTGGTTTGCAAATGTCTCAAGATACATTTTGCATCACTCTATTTTAACACAAATTATAAAAATTGTAAATCCGCAATATACACAAATTAGGAGGCAATTTATTGTGCTAATTTCACAATGTATAGACAGTTGCCAAATTTCAAAATATCGCTTTGGCAGTAAAATTCGGCGCAATACCCTTTCGAGTATTGCGCCGAATGACGTTTAGCCGTCTGATTTAATTATTTTCTCTTTTTGAATGCAATAAAGCTTGCACCGCCTGCGAGGGTGATCATTGCGATCACGCCAAAGCCTGCGCTGGAGAAGCATCCGCCGGAGGAAGCGTTGTCGTCGCCGGTGGGCTTATTGTCGGTGGGATTATCATTGCCGGGCTTGTTACCAGTTCCGGGATTGTCAACGGGAGGATTGGTCTCAACGTTGCCGGGCTCCTGAGTCTCGGTATTTTCGGGAGGATCGGTCTCGTCGGTGTTTTCGGGAGGAAGCTCCTCGGGACCTATGAACTCGTTGATATAGACCTCTGCCTCTTCAAGGCTTCTGAAGAGAGCCGTGAAGCAGATATCGAACTCGTTCATTCCGGGAACGGTGGTGTTGATCTGCTTGATATCGAATCTCAAGCCGTTAAATCTGCCTTCTGCATCCCAACCAAGCCACTCAGCATCGGAGGTGTCTACGTAGAAGTAGAGGTAGCTGTCCTCTCCTCTTACGATAGGCTCATCGCAAATGTCGATCATGTTGAGTCTGTGGTTATCGTCTGCAGAGGTATACTCACCGGTCATAATGTACATATTAGCGGTCTCGATAGCGATACAGTCTGCAAGGCTCTCACCGCAGGTGCAGAGGTTTCTGGTAAGAACAACGATTACAGGGAAATCGTCGATATCATAGGATACCTCATACTTGGGGCTGAAGCTGATCTCAAGGTTTGCTCTGTCGGACTTATAGTGAATGTAATTCTCGGGAGTAAGGGAGGTGAGTCCGGCATTTCTGGTGGTTCCCTTGGAGTCGGACGCCTCGCGGCTACCGTTCATAAGGATAGCGGGCTTGTTCGCCTCAACGGTGCTGGGATCAGCGATCTCAGCGATATCGATGTAGCTGTCGCGCTTGGGAGCGGAATCGTCACCCTGGGGGATGGTTGCGGTTGCAGCGGTCTTACCGAACTTCATAACGGTAACTGCAGCGGTACCGCCGTTATTTCCGTTATGGAGGTTAAGGGTAAGGTATGCAGAGCTTTCAGCTCCGCCGTACTTTTCGTTAAGATAGTCGATTGTTTTCTGGGGAGCCTCTGCGCCGTTGATGGTAACCTTATAGGAGGAGCCGTCCCAGGAAACTACGAGCTCGAGAAGGGGCTTGCCGTTAGCATCGTACTTCTTGCTGTCGTCGTATGTCATGTTGCTACCACCGGAGCCGGTGAAGTTGCCGGTGTACCAGGAGATTGCGTTTATCTTACCGTTGTCATCGGGACGGATAAGGGTGGACATACGGTCACCGTACTTTTCGTGGTTGGTGGAACCAACGTTGATATACTGCTTATCGCAGATACCGATAGAGAACCACTTGTCGTTAGCGTATGTAAAATCGTCGATTCTGTAAAGAACATATACACCTTCCTTAAGGTCAACCTTATTTCTGGTGCTAAGACCGATCTTGGGAGTGAAATCACGCCAATCGGCAGGGGTAACTACGAGACCCTCACCGGGAACGTAGGAGTAACCGGGAACGGGGTTCAAGTCGTCTTCCGCAGGATCAAAGTCGGGGTAGAACTCACCCGGATCACTGTAAACGAGCCAATCTCCGTCGACTGCTGCTGCGGGAACCGCTACGATAACTGCGATAACCGAAGCGAGCATAAGTGCGGAAAGGACTAATGCTAAAACTTTTTTCATAAATTCTCTCCTTTTCAAAAAGAAATTTTAAGGATCTTCCTTATTAATTATTTTATCACAAATCAATCAAAAAGTAAATTATCATTTTAGCCAAAGATTTGTGCCTTCAATTGTGTAATATGTCAAAATCGATCCCCTCAGAAAGCAAAAAAATGTGCTTTTGAGCCAAAATTACTCAAAAGCACATTTGCCCTGCCAAAGGTCTTCGGCAAACATTTTTTTATCAATGTTATTTATAACCACCGTCTTTTTGCGGCTCCAATCGGGTGCCAACAGCTCACTCTGCATGCCGTCGCCCGTCAGTCTTCCGATAACGGTTTCGGGAGGCAGCAGCGTAAGCGCCTCGACAACTATATCGACGTACTCCTCCATCGTCAAGGGCTCGTAATTCCCTGCCTCGTATATCTCGGCAAGCTTAGTGCCGCGAATAACGTGCAAAAGGTGTATCTTGACCTGCTCGGGCGCAAGCTTTGCCACGGATTTGACGGTTTCCAGCATCATTTTCCTGTCCTCGTCGGGCAGACCGAAGATCAGATGGACACAGATGTTTATCTTTTTCGATGCGCGGCGCAATTTTTCGTAACCTTCAAGGAAATCGGCATAGGTGTGACCTCGGTTTATCAGCATTGCCGTTGAATCGTGGGCGGTCTGAAGACCCAGCTCGACGGTCAATACCGTTCTTTCAGCCAATGACGCAAGATATTCAACCGTATCATCCTCAAGGCAATCGGCTCTCGTGGCGATATTCAATCCCACCACGCCCTCCTTGCACATAACGCTCTCCACCTTTTCGCGAATTACCGAAAGGGGCGCGTAGGTATTGGTATGAGCTTGAAAATAGGGTATGTATTTATCGGTTTTCCATTTGCCGGACAGCTGATTTTTGGTGATCTCGAACTGCTCGTCAACGGGAATTAGCGCATCGGCGGCAAAATCACCGCTTCCGCGCGACGAGCAATAGATACAACCGCCAACCGAGCACCTCCCGTCGATATTCGGGCAGGTGAAGCCCGCGTCAAGCGGTATCTTCATGCACTTGCCGCCAAAGGTTTTGCGGAGATAGTAATCGTAGGTGTAGTATCTCTTGTTGGAATCGCTGTTTTTAAAGGGATTTATGTCGGATTGCTTTATTTTCATTTTATTCCCTTTCCTTTCGTAGTCGTAGGGGGCGGCGCCCTCGACGCCCCATTTTGAACGTCTTAAATATACGTGTCGGGACGTCGTAGGCGCCGTCCCCTACGATTTATGGGTGACGTTCTACGTCAATTATTCAAAAACTTCTCACAAGCAGCAAGACGGACGCAAACGGTCAGCACCTTCATCGCCTTATCAAGCTCGTCGAGCTTGGGATAGGTGGGCGCGATACGAATGTTTGAGTCGTCGGGATCGTAGCCGTAGGGGTAGGTGGCGCCAACGGTGGTGAGGGTAAGTCCTGCCTCCTTTGCCAGCGCGTAGGATCTCTTTGCACAACCCTTTTCAACGAAGAGGCTGATGAAGTAACCGCCCTTGGGATCGGTCCAACGAGCGATGCCTCTGGGAGCCAGCTCTCTTGCGAGGTGCTCCTTTACAAGAGCAAACTTGGGCGCGATTATCGCCGCGTGCTTCTTCATGTGCGCCTTGATATTCTCGGCATTCTTGAAAAATCTTACGTGACGGAGCTGATTGAGGCGGTCGAAGTTGATGGTCTGCGCCTTCATAATCTCCTTGATCTGCTCAAGGTTCTTTTCACTTGCCGCCATAAGCGCGACACCGCCGCCGGGGTAGGTGATCTTACTGGTCGAATAGAAGCAAAGCACTCTGTCGGGGTTGCCCGCATCACAGCACTCCTGGATTATGTCAAGCAGCTCATCGCCGTCGTCACAAAGATCGTGAACCGCATAAGCGTTGTCCCACATAATGCGGAAATCCTTCGCCGCGGTCTCCATATAAGCGAGGCGGCGCACGGTATCGTCACTGTAGGTGATTCCGTCGGGGTTGGAATACTTGGGGTTGCACCAGATACCCTTGACCGAAGGATCCTTTACAAGCTCCTCAACGGCGTCCATATCGGGACCTGTGGGAGTCATATTAACGTTTACCATCTCGATGCCGAGAGACTGGGTAACCATAAAATGGCGGTCGTATCCCGGCACGGGGCAAATAAACTTGACCTTTTCTTCTCTGCACCAGGGTCTCTCACTGCCGCGCACACCGTAAAGCATAGCGCGAGCCAGAGTATCGTACATAAAGGTCAGGGACGAGCTTCCTCCGAGCAAAATATTCTCCGAAGGAATGGTAAGCAGCTCCGAGAACATTTTATGCGCCTCGGGAACGCCCTCGAAAAGACCGTAATTTCGGCAATCGAAGCCGCCCTCGGTCTTGCAATCCTCCGCACCCTCGAGAATAGTAAGCAGCCCGTCGGAAAGATCCAGCTGCTCGGTGCAGGGCTTACCTCTCGATATATCGAGCTTAAGTCCGCTCGCCTTTATTTCTTCATATTTTTTTACTAAGCTTGCATGCTCCGCCAAAAGCTGTTCGCGGGACATTTCACAATAATTCATCTTAAAATCTACTCCGTTATCTCAAAAAATTACAACAAACAGTATTATACCATACATTTTCCAAAAATGCAAGATATATTTTGAAATTTTGCAAAATTTTTTATAAATTCTTAATTTTTCCAAAATCTGCGCATAATTTCTGCAAGAGATGACGGATTTCCCACCAAATTCATACCCTTCCAAGCCTTTGGAAAGAGGGCGCGGTATTTGGGCTCGCCGTATCTGTCGTCGATCAGCACCGCAACGCCTCGGTCGTTCTCGGTTCGTATTACTCTGCCCACCGCCTGGAGCACCGAATTCATGCCGGGGTAGGTATAAGCGTAATCGTATCCCGAGCCGCTTTTTTCCTCGTAATAGTCACGAATGATATTATTTTCATCGGAGATCGCAGGGAGACCTACGCCCACCACAACGACACCGATAAGCCGTTTGCCGGGCAGGTCGATGCCCTCTGAAAACGATCCACCAAGCACGCAAAAGCCTATACGGAGCTTGCCGTCGTCCTGAAATTCGGAAAGATAGCCTTCTCTCTCCGAGATCGACATATTTTTCTTTTGCACAAGAGTCTTCACCTTGGGATATTTCGCGGAAAATACCTTGTGGACCTCCTCCATATAGCTGTATGACGGGAAGAAGACCATATAATTTCCCACCTTTGCCGACACGGTGGCGGCAATGCAGGCGGCGATCTTCTTATACGACTTTTCCCTGCCCTCGAATTTTGTGCTTATCCTGTCAACTGCGGCAACGCAGAGGTTTTCACGGGGAAAGGGCGACTCAAACTCTACCGAAACCGTCTTTTTGCCGCCGCCCAAAATATCAGCGAAATAGTCGGGAGGGGTAAGCGTTGCGGAAAAGAGCACCGATGCCACGGCGCGCTCAAGGGCAATTGAAAGATTATTTGAGGGGTCGAGGCAGTATAGCAAGAGCGAAGTCTTATGATCTACGGTATTTATAAAGGTCAGATAGTGTCTGTCATAGCATTCGCAAATCTTTTTGAATTCAAAAATACGGTATGACAGATCCTCAACGGCAAATGCCGCGGGGTGGTCGGAATTATATTTCATCCAACCGTCGCACTTTTCGGAAAATGCCGACAGCTCTCTCAAAAAGTTCTCGGGGAGCTCGCGCCCGACGTAATAGCCCGACCCCACGCCGTCGCCGTCGTACTTCATATTGTCCGCGCAGAGCTTTTCAAGGTTTTCAAAGCTCTTCAGCACCGAAAGGCTGGCTTCTGTCAGCTTGCTCGTTTCTCCAAGCAACGAGACAATATGCTCAAAATCATCGCTCGAAAGCCGAGACGAGAACATATCTCTCGCGCGGTCGGGCAGGTTATGCGCCTCGTCAACGAGGAAGATATATTTTTCCCGTCCGCCGCCTTGGTTTTCATCAAAATAGCGTTTGAGATAGACGGTAGGCGAGAAAACGTAGTTATAGTCGCAGATTATAACGTCGCAAAGCTCGGAAAGGTCAAGGGAGAATTCGTAGGGGCAGATCTCGCGCATCTTGGCGAAATTCTTGATCGCCGCACTGTCAAATCTGTCCGAAAGCTTCAGCACCTCTTCAAGCGCCGCGCTGAGCTTGTCGTAATAAGCCTTGGCATAGGGGCAGAGCTCGGGACAGCAATTTGATGAAAGTCTGCCGCCTCTCATTCTCGCCGCCTCGTTTGCGCACATCTGCTCTCTTGACGAAAGGACAATTCCCCTCACCCTCGAGCCCGCGGCATTCATTTTTTGGATCGCATTATAAGCCTCGCGCTTGATGCTTGCCTTGCTGGTAAGATAAAATATCTTGTCCGCAACTCCCTCGCCCATACATTTTGCGGAGGGATAGAGGGTCGATACCGTCTTACCGATACCGGTTGGAGCTTGACAGAAAAGGCGGTTGCCATGCTTTATATCGCGGTAGCATTCCTTTATCATCTCAGATTGACTGTCGCGGAGCGAGCTGTACGGGAACGGTGCGCTTGCCACGGCGGGCATTCTTTCCCTTGCGCGATCTCGCAAGTCTCTCGAGCGCCAAAGCACCGCCGAAAGCAACTTCAGATAGAAGGCGCGAAGCTCCTCGCTCGTTAAGTATTTTTCGTGATACTCGATCTCGCCGCTGTCAACATTGTAATATATCATTCGTGTAATAAGCCCGTAAAGATCTTTGGTTCGGCAAAGGAAATAGGCGTAGCAATAGAGCTGAGCCAGATGTAATCTGTCAACCTGATGGCTTGAAAAGACCTTTTCCCCCACGGTTTTTATCTCGTCGATGGTATAATGTCCGTTATGATATAATATTCCGTCGGCTCTTCCCTTGACATAAAAATAGACCTCGTCAAGCTTACTTGTGTTTCTCAGCTCGACCTCGCTATGATAGTGTGCTCCGAAGGAGGTCTGCAGCTGTCTGTGTATCTTTTGACCCTCTGCCGCTCTCTCAAAAAGGTCAACGTGTGGGCGGTGGCAATCGATATTGCCGGAAAGCAGTGCCATTTCGCAAAGCTCCTTGACACTCATTTCAATATGATCTCTTTCAATATCGTAAAGCATTCTGCCGCCTCCTTTCTTTTTCAAATTTTGATTTGTCGGGGCGCGGGGGACGCGGGGGACGCGTGCCTCCGGCGGCTTACTTTCTTTGAAAAGAAAGTAAGCAAAGAAACTTCCCCTGAAATTATTTGGTGGTGTAGCCATATTGTCATTTTATACCGTGAGGATTTTGATCTGAGTCTCACAGCTATCGTGTTGCAAGTACATTTCAAATCCTTTATTTAAAAGAGTTTGCATTACACTCGAAACACGGTAGAAGATATATTTTGATTTAAATCATTACGGTTTTATTTGATAATGCGGCTACTCTATCTGCTTTTTTCGGGTAAGTTTTTTGGCTCCACCTTTTTTGCAAAAAAGGTGGAAACCGCATCCCCGCGTCCCCCGCGTCCCCGATAAACACCAATTTATCATCACAAATAAAATTATACCAAAAATCCCTCCGATTGTCAATCGGAGGGAAAGATTTAAATTATATTTATTTACCTTCACCCAGAAGATAACCGAGCTTCATCCACTGAATCGCTTCCTTACCCTGCTCAACGAAATGCCCACACTCAAACCACGCTCCGCCATTCTCGGTGGAAAGCGCCTGGGGACAGTTCGAAAATGCCATATAAAGGTCACCGCAGATGCTCACGGTCTCGTGCTCGACTATGCCATATTTGTTATGCCAATCGAATATCACCTTGCCGTCGTATATCATCTTGATCGAATTGCGGAAATGGTGCATTATAGGCCAATTATCAATGCTCTTATCGCTCTTGTAATTGTAAACTATCAGCGGTTTGCCGTAATATTCCATGATATCGGGTCGCGATTGCACTCCGTCGGCAAATATCTCGGTATTCCATGTCTTGCCGCCGTCCTTTGAAACGGTATAAGCCGCGTGACCCACACCGTTATCGTCGGGCGGGAAACGGTACATTCCGAAAATTCCGTCGTCGTTCTTGAAATATCTGAATTCATAGGTCATAGGCTCGGGACAGACGGCGAAGGGCACGAGAACGTTATCCTCTATCTTGCAAAGGATGGGGTATCCCGTGGCATCGTAGGAGATCGCCGTGTAAAGCTCGCCTTTGTATCTCGTCACCTTGTTTATGATGGGGTGGCTGTTACCTTCTATCTTCAAGCCGTATTCGGCGAGGTAGGCGCAGTAGCTTTCCTTATTAATGCGGACGTCGCCCTCTTTGGTTCGGAGAAGGACCTCGACTCTTTCGGAGATAGTATCACTGTAAAAATCGTAATCAATGTAATATGCGCCAAGCTCACCTCTCGTTGTAGTAAACATCATACGGTTCACGCCGTCGCCAACGATATAGTTAGCGGTGCATAAAAATCCTCTCGACTGCTTGACACCCTCGTCTATAACCTTGTGGCGAACACGGTGAGGTTGCGAGGGTGAAAACACCGACAGGCATATCTTTCCGCAAGATTCACCGTAGCTTTTGCGAAGTCCCGTCATATATGAGACGAAAACAAGTCCGTTGGCTTTGTCGTAAGCAATTGCGCTTGCGCAAGCGGCGGTCTGGGTCAACGCATCGTTTATCTGCACCATTTCTCTTCCGTAATTCATATTAATTCTCCTTTTCAAATTTTGATCTATCTCTTCTCTGCGATCTCGCGGGTAGCTTTCAAAAATTTATCAATATCTTCCCTGCCGTGGCAATGCATCGGTGACACGCGGATAGTTCCTTCGCCATCAACACCGAGCGCCTCGACTATCCTTCTGGCATACATACTTGTTTTCGGTCTGTCACAGACCACAACACCGCGTTTGTAATACTCAACAACCGTATCGGACAGCGACAACCCGTCGATTGCTATCGCCGCAATAAGATCGCGCCGTGTAAGGTCGCTGTGATCGGCGAAAATGCGAACTCCTTTTATCTGCCGAAGTCCCGGAACGCCGTCACCGCCCTCCAAAAGTCTATGCAAAAGTCCTCTTTCCTGCAAATGGATCCGCCTCATTCCCTCGGCATACAAAGTGTCGCCGTCGGTCTCAAACGGCAGAAAATGCGCGCCGATCTCCTTTACGTAATTCACGATCTCACGCGCCGCCGCAAAGTTACCGGGAGCAGGTGTGCCAAGCTCGAAAACGCTCTGATCCTTCGCGATCAGCTTGTGATGCGGAAGAGCGGCAACCCGAGGGGACACGTATGCAAATCCGCAACCGCGAACACCGAAAAATTTATAAGGCGCGAAATTCATTCCGTCAATGCCGAGGACATCCGCCTCGAGCTTACAGTGAGGCGCGTGCTGAACCGCATCGCTTATTATAAAAAGATCGGGCTTTTTCGCTCTGGCAAGGCGCACGGTCTCGGCAATATCGTTGATCGCGCCGCTTACGTTGGATGCCGACATGACCGAGAGCAGGCAGGTATCACCGTCGACAAGCGCCGCCGCGAATTCGGGCTCGATGCCGCCGGTTTTCGGATCGGCAGGTATGACGCGCAGCTCCTTGCCCGTTTTTTTGCAATAGTATTCCACCGCGTCAAATGCCGAGGGATGCTCAAGGGACGAGACCACCGCATTTGTGCCGGGTACGTTTTCCATTATGATGCCTACCAGCTGAAACATCGTCTGCGATGCCGTCAGCTCGGTCATTATAGCGCCCTCCTTCGCGCCGAAAACGGTATGAAGCAGGGTCTCGGTGACCTCGGTGACCGTTTTTTTCAGCGCGACCGCCCTTTCGTGCACTCTTTCGGGGCAATCGGGAAAGGCTTCAAGCTCGGCTTTTGCCTCGACACATTTTTTAAGTCTCAATGATCCTCCGGAGTTGTCAAAAAACAGTCTCTCTCCCAAATCGGGATCGCTATCCGCCATATAAAATTTACTTTTCAGCTCTTTTACGTACTTTTCGTCAAAAAGCAAGCCTTGAGGATATTCCATATTTTCATACCTTTCTCATCACTTTTTTTAATGATATCATACAATTTTAGAAATGTAAAGAGAAAAATTCGCAAAAATATTGAATTTCTTGCAAAAATATGCTATTATAATTTTATGGACAATTATTTTGAATTCAAAAAGGAATTCCGCGGCATAAAATTTTGCTATTCGCGTAAGCCCGTTATCGACGAGCGTGAGATACACACGTACCACGAAATCCTCTTCTACCTTGGCGGCAAGGCGACCTTTATATGTGACGGATTTACTAAAAAGCTCTCTCAGGGCTCGCTTATCGTGATACCGAGAGAAAGCTATCATTTTTTCAAGCTTGAAGATCCCGCAGGCTTTGAGAGATTGAAGATAAGCTTCAATTCCCTGGAGGGATTTGACGAGCTTTTGCGCCGAGAGTTTTCCTCGGTGCGCGTGATTGAGGTAACGTACGGCTCGCACGGCGCGATCCTATCCTCATTATGCGAAAATCTGAAAAAAGGCAACGACAGCGCACGGGACGGCGCCGCACTTTTGGGCTCTTTGCTTCTGCTGCTTTCCTCCCTTGCAACCGACTCGGACACGGTGGAGGAAAGCCCCCGTCACCGACTTATTTCCGTCGTTCTCGACTATATTGCAAAAAATCTTGCATCGCCTCTTGACACCGAAGGTGTCGCGCGGCATATAGGTGTCTCGCCCTCAACTCTTTCCCACGCCTTCAAGCAGGAAATGGGCATCTCGCTCCACAAATACGTAACACAAAAAAGGGTCGCCCTTGCCTCAAGATTGCTTGAAGACGGGCACTCTCCCACAAAAATATACGAGAGGTGCGGCTTTGGCGACTATTCCTCCTTCTACAAGGCTTACGTAAAACAGACGGGTCGCCCACCGTCGGGAAGGCAGACGTGAAATTACCAAAAATTTAGGGGTTACATTTCCGAGCGATAAGTATTATAATAATAGTAGGAAAACCGAAAGAAACATTGCGTGAAGTTAATTTTTACCAATAGGTAAATTAACGGCTTCACGCATCGGAAGAATGGAGATTATTATGGAACTAATACTTATCAGCAACACAAAGCTAAAAATAATGCTCGACGAGAGCGATATGAAAAAATATCACATAGAAAACGAATGCGATTGCGCCGAGGGCTCCACGAGACGGGCGATCCGCAACCTGCTTGAATGCGCCAAGGATCAAATTGGCTTCAACACCGACGGCGAGGAGATATTCGTTCAGCTTTATGCATCAAAGCAGGGCGGGTGTGAACTTTTCGTCACCAAATGCAACGGAGAGAGCAAGGAGGAAAACGAGCCCGCCGCCGAGGAGCTCCTTAGAGACACAAAGCGAAAAAGGTCTGACTCGCTGCCCGAGGCTCCAAAGGAGACGCGTGAAAAAATCAGTATCCCCGAAAAGATAACAAGCAGATTACCTCAGGCGAAGAGCCGAGACAGAGCGCGTATTGCATACTCGTTCTCGGAAATGTCGCATCTGATTGAGGTCTGCAAAATTCTGCGCTCATACGGCATAGCTTCCGAAAGCCGCGCATTTTTGGATGACACGGGCAAATACTATCTGCTACTTTTGGGCGAAGGTCTGAAGGCATATTCAAGGCTGGATAGGCTGACCTTTATAGTCGAATACGGCAGACGGGAAAACCCCGACTGTCTCGTTTCATACATAGCGGAGCACGGAAGGGTGATCTGTGAAATGAAAGCAATAGAAACGCTTTCGGCATTTTAAACTTTTTTCAATAAAAACGTTTCTGATACTTGAAAAACCGCAAAATTTTTGGTATAATATAAATTGCAGTTTATCGGTGAGACGATTGCTAACGAAAGCCTCCCTTGTGTAAAGGGAGGTGGATCGCGTAGCGAGACGGAGGGATTGTAAAAGTAACATTTCAAAGCAAAACAATCCCTCAGTCAGCTTCGCTGACAGCTCCCTTTACACAAGGGAGCCTTACCGCGTAAATCTGCCTCGCTAACTCACCGACAAATCAAAATTTGAAAGGAACATAAAACTATGACCTGGGACGAACTTAGAAAAGCTTGCAGTGAATGCGAAAAATGCGAGCTCTGCAAAACGAGAACAAACTGTGTTTTCGGAGTTGGAAACGAAAATGCCGACATTCTCTTCGTGGGCGAAGCCCCCGGTGAGCAGGAGGATCTTTCGGGAACCCCCTTCGTCGGTCGCGCGGGTCAGCTTCTCGATAAATTTCTTTACGCCATCGACATCAAGCGCGAGGACGTATACATAGCCAACATTCTCAAGTGCCGTCCTCCCAAAAACCGCGATCCTCTGCCTGCAGAGGAGGATGCCTGCATCGACTTTTTACGTCAGCAGGTCGCCCTCATCAACCCCAAGGTCATAGTTTGCCTTGGCAGAATTTCGGCAATGAGACTTATCAAGCCCGATTTCAAGATCACTCAGGAGCACGGACAGTGGTTCAAGAAGGGCAACTATCTTATGACCGCGGTCTACCACCCTGCGGCTGTCCTTCGCGATCCCCGAAAGAAAGAGGATATGCTTGAGGATATGAAAAAAATAAAGGAAAAGATCTCGGAATAAGACCAAGGAAATTAAAATGAATTTTGACAGACTTTATATCGTCGTCGCAACGCTGTTCGTAATAATGGCGGTGGGCTTTCTCTGCCGAAAGGTAAAGGTCATCGACGACGTAGCATCAAAAAAGCTTTCAAGGCTTATACTCACCGTAGGACAGCCCGCAATGCTCATAAGCTCGCTGGCAGGCGCGGAATACAGCGTTGAAAACCGCAACACCGCGCTCATAATGCTTGTTCTGGGCTTCGTCTTCCACGCATTTCTGGCAGGCATCTCCTTCGCCTTTGCTCTTCCCCTCCGCAAAAACTTAGACGAGCAGAAGCTTTCGGAGTTCGGACTTATGTTCACCAACTGTGCCTTTATCGGCTTCCCCATTTTCGAGGCGCTTCTGCCCGGAAAGGGACAGTTCATGGCGTCCTTCCTCTGCATCAGCTTCAATGTCCTGCTCTGGACATGGGGTCTTATCATCATCGGACGCGGACGGCGCGACATCAAGCTTACCATCAAAAAGGCGCTTATAAATTTCGGCACTATCCCCTGCCTTATCGGATTCGTGCTCTTTCTTCTCAAAAATCCCGCAATTGCCATCGAGCTGCCCGGCATCAGCCTGCGCGGTATCGTCCTTCCCGAATTTTTGGCAAACGCGGCGCAATATCTCACCAATCTCTGCACCCCCATTTCGGTGCTGGTCACGGGCGCGCTGATCGCAACTCAAAGCCCCAAGAAAATATTTCTCAATTGGAAGATATACTATTTCAACGCTATCAAGCTCATAGCCTTCCCCCTTATCGTCTGCCTTATCTCAAAGCTTCTCATTACCGTCATTCCCGTAGACGGACTTGAGATATACGCGACCTTCGTTACCGCCGCCGCGGCGCTTCCCACGGCAAGCTCGGTAACAATGATGGCGGAAAACTACGACCTTGACTCGGGTTATTCCTCGCTGACCGTCGGCACCTCGTCGGTGCTTGCGGTGCTTACCATCCCCGTTACAATGATGATAGCGCAATGGATCCTTGCGATTTAACAAATCAACCCACTCCTTGGAGTGGGTTTTGTTATTCAAATTTTGATTTATAGGGGCGCGGGGGAGGCGGGGGATGCGGTTTCCGCTTTCTTGAAATGAAAACTGCAAACTCGCAAGCGAGATTTGCGCGAGTTTGCCTCACGGCAAACGTCTGCTTGGCAAAGAACTTCCCATGAAATTATTTGGTGATGTAGCCACATTGTCATTTTATACCGTGAGGATTTTGATCTGAGCCTCACTGCTATCGTGTTGCAAGTAATACTTGAATTGCTTGCTTCAAATTTAGATTTGTCGGTGGGTTGGCGAGGCAGATTTACGCGATAGGCTCCCTTGTGTAAAGGGAGCTGTCAGCGAAGCTGACTGAGGGATTGTTTTGCTGTGAAATGTTACTTTTACAATCCCTCCGTCTCGCTACGCGATCCACCTCCCTTTACACAAGGGA
>JBGVHJ010000134.1:0-3055 GCA_045122255.1 Eubacteriales bacterium
GATTACAAATCGTTCTACTGTAAGGTGATCCACATTCAACGCATTGTAGGGACCGACGTCCTCGGCGGTCCGCATACGTTGATTTTAAACCGCTTTCGGCGGGCGATTCGTGAATCGCCCCTACGACACGATCGCACCGCTAAACTGCAATTTACAAAAACGTGGGCAGTTCAAAACCGCCCACGTTTTATTATTCTTTAATCTTCTTTATCTTATCCGCTAACTGGGCGATATTCTCCTCCATAACCGTCGGCAGGACCATATCGCTTCTCTCGTCGCCGTTATCTCCGCCGCCAAGGATCTCGTTTCTCACAGACTTGACGATTATTTTGTTTATTCCCTTAAATCGGCTTGAATCAAGAGATCCGCCGAGGCAGGTAACGTCGATCGCCGCATCCCGCAGCTCCGCAGGAATGCACTTTTCCGCAAACTCCTCAAAGCAATCGACAAATCCGCAACAGATATAATATGCGCTCTGTGCTTTTTTCAGCTCTTCCCTATGAGCCTTTATGTACTTTCTCGCAGGCTTATACGCCCTTCCCATCATTATTGGAAATCCAAGGACTACGGCATCGAAATCTCTTATTTCGGGCTCGTTTTTACCGATCTCGAAAAGCTCGACGTCATGATTATTGAGTTCTCTCTTTAAGAGAGAGGCACACTCCTTCGTTGTGCCGCCAACCGTTGTATATATGATAGCTATCTTCAAAACTTCAAACCTCTGGTCAAATTTATATTACAATATTTATTATAGATCAAATTCCGTCTTAAATCAAGATATTTTTTTGCCCAAAGCGTGAATTTTTCTTGAAAAATCCTGCAAAATATGATATAATTATAATAATTAAGTCTATTTTACGAAAGTGAGCGGCAAAAATGAGCCAAAAGACCGAGACATTTGAAAAAATAGTTAAACTGAGAAAAGAGCTTACCTATCACGCAAAGCTCTATTACGTCTACGACGCGCCCGAAATATCCGACTACGATTACGACATGATGTTTGCCGAGCTGAAGCGACTTGAAGGAGAAAATCCCGAGTTTTTCGACCCCGCAAGCCCAACGCAAAGAGTCGGCGGCAGACCGCTTGATAAATTCAACAAGGTCACTCATACCGCGAGAATGGACTCGCTTTCCGACGTCTTCTCCTTCGACGAGCTTCGCGATTTCATCGACGGAGTAAAAAGGACCGTCAGCGACGTTATATGGTCGGTTGAGCCCAAGATCGACGGCTTGTCCGTGTCCTTGAAATATGAAAAGGGTATTTTCGTTCAGGGCGCGACCCGTGGCGACGGTGTGACGGGAGAGGACGTAACACAGAATCTTCGCACCGTATTCTCGATCCCCATGACCCTCCCCGAGCCCCTCGATCTGACGGTGCGCGGCGAGGTCTATATGCCAAGGTCGGTCTTTGAGCGCATAAATGCCAAGCGCGAGAGCGAGGGAAAGGCGCTTATGGCTAACCCCCGAAACGCGGCGGCAGGCTCGCTCCGTCAGCTCGACCCCGAGATCACCGCAAAGCGCGGACTCGATATTTTTGTATTTAATTTCCAAGAGGGCGACCTTTATATCGACGGTCATGCTCCCGAAAGCCACACCGAGACTCTTGACAGACTTGAAGCTCTCGGATTTTCCGTTGTTAAAATGCGTACGCAGGCGAAGGACAGCGAAAGCGTGATCGCGCACATTGAAAGCATAGGCGCGGCGCGAGAGGGTCTTCCCTACGACATCGACGGCGTGGTCATCAAGGCAGATATGCTCGATCACCGCAGAGTTATCGGCGAGGGCACAAGCACTCCCAAATGGGCGGCGGCATACAAATTCCCGCCCGAGGAAAAGCAGACCAAGCTTGAGGATATCACCATAAACGTGGGCAGAACCGGAGTTCTTACCCCTACAGCAGTCCTCTCCCCCGTCCGTCTGGCAGGCACTACCGTCAAGAGCGCAAGTCTCCACAATCTCGATTTCATTCGTCAGCGCGGCATAATGCTTGGCGATACCGTTACCGTCAGAAAGGCGGGCGACATCATCCCTGAGGTCGTCTGCGCACACGCTGACAAGCGCGACGGAAGCGAAAGAGTCTTTGAAATGCCCGAAAGATGCCCTTCCTGCGGCGAACCGGTATATTACGATCCCGACGAAGCGGCGGCGGTTCGTTGCACCAATCTCTCCTGCCCTGCTCAGCTCTCCCGCGGAATCGAGCATTTCGCCTCAAAGGGCGCTATGAATATCGACGGTCTCGGACCGCAGATCATCGATCTCCTTATAGAAAACGATCTTATCTTTTCTTCCGCCGATCTCTATACTCTCCGCGCGTCCGACGTGCAAAATCTCGAGCGCATGGGAGAAAAATCGGCACAGAATCTTATAGATGCCATCGAAAGATCAAAGAGTGCAGGACTCGAAAGACTTCTTTGCGCGCTGGGTATTCCTAACGTTGGCGAGGTCGCCGCAGAGGCGCTTGCCAAGAAATTCCGCACACTTGAAGCCTGTATGTCCGCAACCGTTGACGAGCTTGTCGCTATCAACGATTTCGGCGAGATAACCGCCAATAGCGTGGTCAGCTTCTTCTCCCGTGAAGGCAACGCAGAGCTCTGCCGCAAGCTGATAGCGGCAGGTGTGCTGACCGAAGCGGTCAAGGAAGCCGCATCGGATAAATTCGAAGGTCTTACCTTCGTGCTGACAGGTACTCTGCCTACGATGTCGCGCGACGAGGCAAGCGAGCTCATAAAAGCCCAGGGCGGCAAGGTATCGGGCTCGGTTTCAAAGAAAACAAGCTACGTCGTCGCAGGCGAAGCCGCAGGCAGCAAGCTTACCAAAGCCCAAGACCTCGGTGTTAAGATCATCGACGAGGACGAGCTTAAAAGAATGCTTGAAGAATAGTTTGTGTTTCAAATTTTGATGTATCGGGGAGTTGAGCGAGGCAGATTTACGTGATAGGCTCCCTTGTGTAAAGGGAGCTGTCAGCGAAGCTGACTGAGGGATTGTTTTGCTGTGAAATGTTACTTTTACAATCCCTCCGTCTCGCTACGCGATCCACCTCCCTTTACACAAGGGA
>JBGVHJ010000135.1:0-5156 GCA_045122255.1 Eubacteriales bacterium
AGTGCAGAGTTTAGGTTGAAAACCTCCTTCGTCGGTTTTCCTCATTAATTTCACATTATAAAAACAAGAAAATTTAAATAATTGTAGATTTTCGCTTCTTGCGAAAATCATCCATAACTCTGCACTCTGCATTCTGCACTCTACACTTATCTCTCCCCGACAAATCAAAATTTGAAGCATCCCTGAATAATCACAACATAAAATCCACCGAAAAATTCGGTGGATTTTATGTTATATACAGATTCCCGACTGCATTCTAAATAAAGCAATCTCTTTTTATTTACTGAGCCGCCAGCTTTTCGGCAACGATCCTCTCCGCTTCACCGTAGGTAATGCCGAGAGACACGGAAAGCTCCGAAAGGAGGCAATTTTTAGCTCTGCTCTCAAAATCGGTATCGGTCTCGGACAAGCGGCGCTTCTGCGCCATAAATACGACCCTGCGGTGGCGCACCGTCTTTATAATACTGACAAAGTCCTCGCCCCTTCCGCGCGTCATAACCGCTCTGTAAGCGTCTCTGCGTCCGCGCTCGAAGGTCACCGTAACCTCGCCTATCTCGGGGATCCTTTCGATCAGCGCCTCCGCTTCCTCGCCCGTCATGACCGCGCGCATAGAGACACTGCCCCCCTCCGAGGGCGTAAGTATCTTGTTCCCCGTCGACCCGCTGACGGGACGGAGAACGTAGAAGGTTCGTCTGTCATTTTTATCAATGGGTGAGTCTGTATACTCCGAAACCACAAAAACACCCTCATAGCCGTAGATCAACTTATCTCCGATGTTAAACATACAGTCACTTCCCTTCATAGCGAGATCCGCCTATTAATTATATTTTACCACATTTTTCAAAAAAATGTAATTGGCAAAATAAACAAAATTTCACCCTGCTAAATTGTTGAAATAACCGACAAAATTCGCCTTAATGTAACAAAATTCTTTTTTGAGCATAGAATTTTAATGATAGGCTCTTGATAAATAGCCTATCCAAAACAAATTTCAGATCGGAGTTTTTTCTATGTACAACGACAAAAACCGACAAAACGCCGCCGATATGCATCACGGCAGAGCCGCAAGAATGCCTATCGGTCGCTCCCGCCCTGCCTTTGCGGAAGGCAACGGCGAGGTAATTGGAAGCATTCCGCGCGTCGACGAAAGGATCGGCAAGCGGCTCTGCGACGGCACTCTTCCCGACGGAGACCTGACCGACAGAAGAGGCGAATGCGGTGACGGCGATGCAGGCTTTGGGCTTCGCGCTTATCCTCTTGCAATGGTATATTCCCCTCTTCAGGAATTTCACGAGCTTTACTCACCCGAGAAGGCTCTTGAGCGCGGCACTCTCTTCGCAGAGCTTGATCTTCCCTTCGAGGGCGGCAAGAAAGGAGTATGCTTATGATGAATATGAGATTTCACAGCAACACCGCCCCCGCCGAGGCGCTTATGCAGAAGCTGAGACAGGTGGATTTCGCTCTTTACGATACTATTCTTTATCTTGACGCGTACCCCAACTGCCGCAAGGCGCTTGCTCACTATCACACCCTGCTTGAGATGCACAAAAATCTCAAAGCCGAGTATGAGAAAGAGTTCGGTCCGATTACCGCCTTCGGCAACGAGAGCAAAAGCTCTTACGATTGGACCTCTACCCCCTGGCCTTGGGAAATGACCTGACCGAGCCAAATACAATTTCAGGAGAACAGCTATGTGGATATATGAGAAAAAATTACAATTCCCGGTTAAGATAAAAAATCCCAATCCTAAAATGGCATCGGTCATAGTCAGTCAGCTTGGCGGCCCCGACGGAGAGCTTGCCGCTTCAATGCGCTATCTCAACCAGCGTTTTTCCATGCCCGACCGCAAAATAGCAGGCATACTCACCGATGTTGGAACCGAAGAGCTCGCCCATTTGGAAATGATCGGCAGCATACTTTATCAGCTCACCCGCAACCTTTCGGCAGAAGAGATCGAAAATTCGCCTATGGCACAGTATTTCACCGACCACACCACGGGCGTCTACCCCGCAAGCGCGGCAGGCGTTCCCAACGATATGAAATATATCGGCGTTAAGGGCGACGTCCTCGCAGACCTCAACGAAGACCTGGCAGCAGAGCAAAAGGCGCGCGTGACCTACGACAACCTTTTGCGCATGGTGGACGATCCCGACGTGCGCGAGCCCCTCAAATTCCTTCGCGAGCGCGAGCTTGTGCATTATCAAAGGTTCGGCGACGCCCTTCGCATCGCTCAGGACGGCATGAATTCCAAGAATTTCTACGCGATCAATCCGAGCTTTGACAAATAAAATCAATTAACAAAAATCACCCTCAAAGGATCAAAACCTTTGAGGGTGATACTTTTTATGCTTTAAAAATTACAATTTAGCCGCAGACTTTACGGAATAGCTGGTTACTCCGAGAATAGTTTCGCCGTCTATCTGAAGAGCGCAGGGGCGGTCAAACTCAACGTAGATCTCGTGACCCTTCATAACGTCGACCATCTTCTTTTTATTGACGTGCTCGCCCTTAAAAATTGAGGGGAAAGCAATAAGAGTAGGAAGCTTAGCAGAGCCGTGCCATACGACGAGGGTGTTCATCTTGTCCTCGGCAAGTCTGTCCTGCGCGGGAGCGCATATCATACCTCCGCCGTAGTATCTGCCGTGCATCGTGGGGGCAAGCCAAACCTTCTTGTAGCTCTTCTCTACTCCGTCAACTATAACACGGGCATTGGAAGGCTTAAATTTGCCAAGAAGACCCTTTATAGCGATAGCCGTATAGTTTACTGGCTCACCGGGCTTTTCGACCTTGCAGCGGTCTCCCTCCTCACAGCAATAGCCGTCGATACCGTATCCGACGCCGTTAATAAAGCGATAGCTCTGACCGTTTACCGTTACTACGGGCAGATCCTTGATGTATTTTTTGATCGAGAAGGGCGCGTCCTCCGCCTTTTTACCGAGATCGGCGAGAAAATCGTTTCCCGTGCCGGTAGCGGCATAGAGAAGCTCGCACTTGATGTCTATACCGTCGGTGTTATTTATAAAGCGGTTAAGTGTTCCGTCTCCTCCGCAAATAACTATAACGTCATCCTCTCCGTATCCCGAAAGAAACTCAGCGCAATTTTCGATCTTTGTCATATCGATGACCTCAGAATCTGCGCCAAAGCTATTCTTCAGCTCCTCAGCTCTGCTCTGAGATCCACCGTGACCCGAATACGGATTAAATAAAATACAGTATTTCATAATATTGTCTCCTTACGGATATTTTTTACACTTATATTATTTTATAACTTTTTGTCGAATTTTGCAAGTATTTACGCGTTTTTTTCAAAAAATTTAAAATTTCGTAAAATAGTTAAAAAAAGCCTCGTTATATGAACATTCCGTGAACTTTACGCTCTTCCGCAGCTCTCGGTAAGGGTCTTGATCTTAGATGTCAGAGCCTCGTCCACAAGCTTTTCGTCAAGTCTCCATTGCCAGTTTCCCGTCGCCACCGAAGGGGTGTTCATTCGTCCCTTGGCATTGGTCAATTCAAGATAATCCTGCATCGTGATAACGCAAAGATCGGCGCGGCTGCTCATAGCAAGCCTGATGACCGACTCGGTGCGGCTCTCGCCCTCGTTAGAGGGACATTCTGCATTAAATATCTTCTTTGCCTCGCCCTTCAGCGTTTTACACCAGGAAGCGGTGCAATCGGAATCGTGGGAGGCGGTGTAGACCACGCAATTATCGGTCTCGTACATTCTCGGCAGATACTCGTTGTCCTTATCGTAAAAGGCAAACTGAAGCACCTTCATTCCGGGGAAGCCGGTATCCCTCAGCAGCTCGCGCACGTCTTCGGTGATAAATCCAAGATCCTCAGCTATTATCCTTGCCGTTGGGATCGCCGCCTTTACCGTATCGAAAAGTGCCTTGCCGGGTGCTTCCATCCACTCACCGCGGCGAGCGTTCTTATCGCCGTAGGGGATCGAAAAATAGCTTGCAAATCCTCGGAAATGGTCGATCCTCAGAATATCATAAAGCCCGAATGCCGCTTTGACTCGCGCTATCCACCAAGAGAAATGCTCTCGCTCCATCTTTCTCCAATCATATATGGGATTGCCCCAGAGCTGACCGTCCTCGGCATAAGCGTCGGGAGGGCAACCCGCAACCGATAGTGGCATATAATCGTCGTCAAGCAAAAACTCGGCAGGAGAAGCCCACACGTCAACGCTGTCGTGGGCAACGTATATCGGAATGTCTCCAATGATAGCTATTCCCTTTTCACGGGCATATCTGCGCACATCGCTCCACTGCTTGAAAAATTCAAACTGTATCCACTTCCAGAATTCGATCTCATCCTTGTAAAGCTCTGCATTTTTGCGTGCGATGCGGGAGACCTTTTCGTTCTCCTCCCACTCAAACCAAGCTCTCCACTCATTTTTGACCTTCAAAGCCATAAAGAGCGAATAATCGTCGAGCCAATCGCTGTTTTCGCGGCAGAAGCTTCGGTAAGCCGTATCGGGCTCAAATCGCGAATGCGCGACCCGAAGGATCGGATAGCGAGTATTAAAAAGCCTTCCGTAATCAACCCTTTTTCCCTTGACTCTCTCGCCCTTAAGCTCACTTTCATAAAGCAAGCCGTCTGCGGCAAGCAGCTCAAGGTCAATAAAATAAGGATTTCCCGCGGCGGATGCAGGCGACTGATAGGGACTGTCTCCGTAGGAGGTGGGGTTCAGCGGCAACACCTGCCAGCACTTCTGCGAGCACGCGGCAAGCATATCTATAAAATCGTAAGCTCCCTTGCCGAAGGAGCCTATGCCGTAGGGTGACGGCAAAGAGCTTACAGGCATAAGAATTCCGCTCTTGTGCCCGAAGCCGAGGTTTTCAGTAACGTTCATAATTGATTTCCTCAAAAGTAAATAGTTTAGTGTATAAATACGTTAAAAGTATATCATATTTTTCTCGGTTTGTCAAGTGCGATAACATTTAAAACAGTAAAATGGCTACCTCATCAAGCGCAAAACAAAGCCAAATTAACAGTTCAGCATAAATGTCAAATTGCGATTTATGGGTGTGACGATTGACAACGAAAGCCTCCCTTGTGTAAAGGGAGGTGGATCGCGTAGCGAGACGGAGGGATTGTAAAAGTAACATTTCACAGCAAAACAATCCCTCAGTCAGCTTCGCTGACAGCTC
>JBGVHJ010000136.1:0-7075 GCA_045122255.1 Eubacteriales bacterium
GTAGCGAGACGGAGGGATTGTAAAAGTAATATTTCACAGCAAAACAATCCCTCAGTCAGCTTCGCTGACAGCTCCCTTTACACAAGGGAGCCTATCGCGTAAATCTGCCTCGCCTATCTCACCGATAAATCAAAATTTGAACAACTGAAAAGCGACTGACCCACTCGGATCAGCCGCTTAGAAATTTGAATTATTCTGTTATCTCATTTCCGGTTTTAGGATCGATCTTCTGGGTCTCCTTGGGACCGGTGCAGAGAGTTACGAAGCTCATATCGCTATTGAGCTCGCAAATATCCTTGATAGAATCCGAGAAGGCGAGATACTCAATGTCGTAATAGACGTTATCGCCGAACTGACTGTTGAAGAAATCAAATCGGAAATATTTGAGAACGTATTCGCCCGCATCATTCTTCTTGAAGCTGTCGGTCTTGCCGAATGCCTCGAGATCGACGACAAGAACCTGCCATTCATCGTCTGCGATAACACAGGTTCCCGGTCCCTCGGGAGAGTAAGCATTAGCGCTCGAAGCTCCCTCACCGTCGGTAAAGGTGTAGAATTGCCAATATCCGAGCTTTCCGGGGTTATCCTTGGGAATACGGTATTTCAATACCACGTATTGACCCGTGGGAGTTGTGTTTTTGTGGAAGAGCTCGACTATCGCCTCGCTTCCGACCGAGCCGGTGAGACGGAGATAATCGCGATCGTCAGAAAGCGTTACACCGTGGAATCTGACGTCGAAATGACCGATCATTGCATCGAGCTCTGCGGCGTCGAAGTGGAGATTGAGCGCCTCATTATTCTTTGTGCTTCTGAACTCGTAATAGTCAGCGCGCTCGAAATAGGCAACTGTGCCCATATCCTTGTTGTATTCAAGGATCTCGTCGAGAGAATCGTGGAGACCTACGTAAGCGATATCAAAGTAAGCGTCGGTTGCGTTTCCAACGTTAAAGGCATCAAAGCGGAGATACTGAACGTAGTAATTACCGTCCTCAGCCTGCTTGAAGCTGTCCTTGCCGTATGCCTCAAGATCAATGACGTAAACGCGCCACTCGCCGTTTGAAAGGTTTGCGCCCGAGGCTCTGTAATCCTCGCCGACGATAAGGATATTGCCGTCAGCGTCGTACATGGTGTGCTCGGTGGAGGTGTAGAATTCCCAGGTGTTGATCTTAGCCGCAGAGCCCTGAGGAACGCGAACCTTGAAGGTGAGATATCTGCCTGCCAAAGCTCCCTCTGCATTCTCAAAGAGGGGAAGAGTTGCTTCCTTATCGGTGCCGTTGCGGTTGACGCGGAGGAAGTTGATGCCGTCCTCGCTGAGCATCGAGATAGTGCCGAAGCGGGTTGCCGCGGTAGTGAACGCCGCGTTAAGATCCTGAGGATCCATCCAGAAATTCATGGGATCGGGCACCTTTTCAACCTTAGGCCAGCCCTCAAAATCTTCGCTTGCCGTTACGCGGAAGGTTCTGTCGTTGACACCGTCCATAGTAGTAACGAATGCATAGGAGAAGGTTCCGTCGCCATCGTAGTAAACGCCGTAGCCGTCATAATAGTAGCCGTAGCCGAAGTTGTCGGGGGTAGAGAAGGAGGAAAGATCAACTCTATGCCATTCGCCACCGATCAGCTCCTCAACAACGGGAACGGTCAGCTTGTCAAAGCCGTATATCCTTACGGGAACGTTGTTGTAGCCGCCCGAAAGAGTGAATGTCGCGCTCTTGCCGTTGGTTGTCTTCGCCTTGGGCAGGAATACGCTTTCTATCTTCTCGCAATTTTCGCCTGCGGTGAGAGTGAGAGGATCAAGAAGTGTGTTTTCTCGAACTCTGCGCACGTTCTTGTCGGGCTCTTCAGTGTCGTATGCGTCGTAATACTGCCAGGGCATAATGATCGCGTAGATCGTGAAGCTGTCGCCCGCCTTGAGATCGACCTTGCCAAGATCAAGGGAGAGAGAAAGCTTGGTGTAATCGTTGATCACTGTAAAATTGGGAGTAGCGGTCTTGCCGCCTATCGTGAAGCTTGATTTGTAGATAAGGAAGGAAAGGTTGTTGTATCCTCTCGGGTCTCCGCAATCGGGCATATCGAAGAAGGAGAAGTAGGGGCATTCGTCGCCGAGAACGTAGGTGTTGCTCTCTCCCTTCTTGGCGGCAGGAGCAACCTGCGAGGTGTTGCTCTTGTCGAGATAACCGACCTTGGTATACTGACCCTTGGGGTCAAGCGAGGTTACCGAGTAGAAGGAGAAATCCTTTGAGAAATCAGTAAAGCTTACGTCCTCAAGAATTTCGTATTTCATCTCGTAGAAGGCGCGGTTTTCGTCGGTCTGGGGGAATTCCATGTGATTGTAGGTTACCTTGATCTTGCCGTCATCGGAGATAAAGTCCATGGTAACGTCGGCATAGATCGGTCCGTAAGAGCCGACGGTGTCCTTTACGTTTTCGCTCGCGTAGTAGTTGCCTTCGGCATCGGTGTACTGAAGGAAGGTGTGAACGCCGCAGTAGGTTCTCTGAGGGTCGCCCTCCCAAACGGGACCCGACATAGGACGGTGGTCGGGGAGCATATTGAGAGTGTCGCTCCAGTTGGTGAAGTAGTAGGGAATAATACAGTTGCTCTCGTGAACGCCTGTGGAAAGATGGTAGTAGGGAGAATAATACTGAATGTAGGATATCTGCTTCAGCGGATATTTACCCCAATTGTAGTATAGATTGACGATAGAATATCTTCTGCTTTCGTCCTTGCTTGCAATAAGAGGAAGAATGGTCTCGCTGAAAATAGCGTCGCCGTAGTTGAAAATACTGCTGGCATCCGCAAAATTCTTTCCGACCTCAAGGGGAACGGGGAGCATCATCTGCTTGCCGTCAAGAAGCGCCGCGCACTCAAGCGCACCGCCGCCGTCGTAGCGAGCGAGAACGTAGATCTGTCTGTCCTTTACACCGTCGCCTACAAGACTGAAGGTAACGTTGTACTGACGGTTCTGATGAAGCTTGTAGGGAGGTCCGAAGCCGCCCGAGCCGTCGATAGCGATAACGTAACAGCCGCGCAGACCGTCGTATCTCAAAAATTCGCCGTAGGTCGAAGCCTCGCCGTCAATTACGAAGTTTTCAGCTCCGAGAGGATTGATCTCAAGCTCCGCCTCGGCAATAAATTGGTCGAAATCGTGGGTGGTGTCGGTATAGATTCGGTGACCGAAATAAAGGTCCTTGCCGTTTCTGCTGTCGATGGGAGAGGGGGTAAGTGTGCGGTTTTCGGGAGCTTTCGTCTGCTCAATTACGTAAAAATCACCGTCAAGGGTGACCTTGATGTTGCCTCCCGAGCCGTCTGCAGGAAGAATGAAGCCGAAGATTCCCGCGCCCTTTATGTCAAATCCCACGTAATATACGTGGCTCCATGCGATATTGCCGTCAAGAGACTCGTGGAATCCCGCGCGGCTCTTGATAATAAGCTTTGCAACGTTGTCCTTTGGGAGCTTTGTGATCATACCGACGGAATGAACGTCGGCTATCTCCTTCATGGTAGCGATCTGAATGGTCTGATGAAGCTTATCGGAGTAGGTATTGAAAATTCTTCCAAGGTAAACGTCGGTGGGGCCGTTGTTTTCTGTTCCCTTGAGAAGGCGCATGTCGCTGATCTCAAGCTTCGCATCCAGCGCGCCCTGAGTAGGAGTGAAATCGAATCGGAGACCCGTGACCTTGCCCTTGTAGTCCGGAACATAATGGATCGGAATGTAGTAGGTGTGATACTCGCCGTCGGCAACGATATCGAAGCCCAAAGATTGAGATTCTGAGAAGGAGGTGTTATTCTCGCCCGAGCGGTCACCGGCATTCATATAGATGCCAAGGCTTGTTGAGAATTGCGAGTCGACCTTCATAGTAAGGGAAAGCACGTTGTAATCGGATGCTCTGTAGCTTATCTTATCAAAGGAGAACCAAGGGTCCTGATTATTGGTTACGGTAACCTTAAGAGTTCCGTCCTCAACCGCGCCCTCGCACATATTGAAGCGGCTGATAGCGGTGTGATTGATCTTCTTTCCGTTAGGCTCTTCAAAGGTGTAGGGATCGAGGAAGGTCTGATTTTCAATGCGGTTCTCGTAATAGTAGTAGCCCAGCTTGAAAATGTTTGCCGTAGCGTTGTCGGTGGAATTTGACGCGTAATAAGTGCTTCCGTCGGTCATCTTGATGAAGACGTCCATCGTGTCGGTGATATAGCTTGCGCCATACTTGTTTGCAATGGAGGAAACTACCTTGGTGTCCTCAAGATCGCAGGTTACTCCTACATTTTTATTTTCAAAATAATAGGAGGTGCGATGCGTGTCGGTGAAATACGCGTTAACACCGTTTGAAAGTCTGTCGGCAAGCTCGATAAGATCTGCATTCTCGCCGTCAAGAAGGGAAACGTAGGTCTCCTCCCCCGTGCCGGGGAGCTGATCCTCGGAACTTTCACCGTCGGGAGTGGTGTTGCTCTCGCTTGAGCTTTCCTCACTTGACTCACTTTCGTCGTTTTCCTGTCCTCCGCCCGTGCAGGAGGCAAGAATGCCAAGCATCATTGCGGCAGAGAGAAGAAGGGCGAGTATTCGAAGCGTTATTTTCATAAAACTCTTTCCTTTCATATTTTTTAGTATATCGCATCGGATTTTCGAAGTTGTCTGTTGTATTTAAAAGTATACCTGATTGGTACACTTTGCTTTTTTGGATATAACTGACCGGTGTCCGTTGCGTTTGCAGATGTACTGATTATATTATAACAATTTTTGCATAAATTTCAATAGGTTGTCCGAAATGTATCAAAAAAATGTATGAAATATATAAATAAGTCCAAAGAGGCGGATGCTATGATCTGCCATCTTTGGACTTTGAAATATTACGTTTCTTTTTCGGTGCCTCTGCGGTAGTCTCGGGAGTAGTTTATTTTTCGGTGCCTCTGCGATAAACTCCGGGGGCGGTTTCTTTTTCGGTGCCTCTGCGATAGTCTCGGGAGAAGTTTATTTTTCGGTGCCTCTGCGATAGTCTCCGGGGGTGAAGCCGGTGTGCTTGGTGAAAAACTTTCCAAAATAATTAACGCTTGAAAAGCCAAGCCTTTCGCTGATAGTCTCAAAAAGCTCATCGGTTTCAAGAATGAGATGCTTGGCGTTTTCGATCTTCTGCCCGTGGATAAAAGCGAGCAGAGATATGCCCTCGTATTGCTGGAAAAGCCGTCCCAGCTGCTTTGTGCTGAGGTTGCAATAACGCGCGACTTCGTCGCAGCTGAAGAAAATGTGGGGGTTGTCTTCGATATATTTCTTGGCCTTTACGATGCGGGTGTCGTAGGGTGTGGGGGAGGAGACGGACTTGATCGCGGCGGTCTCGGCTACGGCTAAGATTATCTCGCGGAGTCTGCTTTTTATCATTACCTCGGAGCAAAGCGTCTTGAGCGACGCGCGGCGAATGATAAAATTCAGCGAATGCAGAGAATCCTCGCACATATCAATGGCGCGTCTGCCCTTGCTGCACAGAACGTCGAAAAGCTCGCCGTCGACCTCAAAGGCGACGGTCATTTTCTGAAAATCCGCGCTGGAATAGGGAATACAGTGAATGACGTGGGGAGGTATGAACATAAGCTGACCGCCACTGACGGTGATCTCGGCATCGTTAAAGCGGTAGACGATGCTTCCGCTTATTATGATATGCATTTCAAAGAAGGTGTGATTGTGGGGCTTTAGGTTCAGCGTGTATTTGTTCTCGCTGCAGGCGGCGTTGACCCAAAGTATTTCCGGATACCATGACGGTGTATCGTCTTTGGATATGCTTAGCCTGTTTATTGCTTCTATTCCGAGATTTTTCATTTTTAAGCACCTCTCCATGTTTTCTGGGTGATAATATATTGTATCACCGCGGCTGAGATTTGTCAATTACCTTGTCCGAAATTTATCATTGATTTTTTTACTGAAATAATGCGACTTATGCTCTTCGAGCGAAAGCAATTTTGCGGATCGGACGGCTAATAATGCATAAAATGCAAAAAAGTGCATAAAAAATGTATATTTTAATAAGAAAATGACTTGTTTTAAGTGGAAATTTGTGATATAATGGGCTTGTACGATATAATTTCAGATCGAAAAGGAGCTTGATCTTATGAAAATAACCTTTATAGGCACGTCCCACGGCGTTCCTGCCGCAGACCGCTTTTGCAGTTGCTACATGGTAGAGGCAGGCGGCAAAATATACCTCGTTGACGCAGGCGCGCCTGCCGTTGATATGATACTTCGCTACGGCGGAGACGTAAACGATCTCGCGGCGCTCTTTACCACCCACGTTCACAGCGACCACACTTCGGGAATGATCCATCTGCTTTCACTGATGAACTGGTACTATAAAAATAGCTCGGGCGACTTTTTTATTACCGAGCAGAATCATATCGATTCGACGATCCGTTGGATAGAGACCTCGGGCGACGGCGGATTTGACCGAAACAGACTTCGTCTCAAGGTACCCGCGGCGGGCGTTGTTTTTGAGGATGAAAACGTAAGGGTCGAGTATATTCCAACCAAGCATATTCCCAATTCCTATGCTATTCTCATTTCCTCGGGGGAGAAAAAGGTGCTCTTTGGCGGAGATTTCTCCCATTGGCTGGCGAAGGACGACGTGCCTGCGGTGATCCAAGAGGAGATCGACCTCTTCGTCTGCGAAATGGCACATTTTACCGCCGAGCAGATCTCTCCGTATCTCGCCAAATGCCGCGCCAAGACCGTTGCATTTACCCACGTCTATCCTATCGATAAATATAATGATATTGAGGGCATGAAGGGGAAGTATCCCTTTAAGATAATCACACCCCGCGACGGAGATAAAATTGAGATCTGATTTCAAATTTTGATTTATCGCTTACTTTCTTTTCGAAGAAAGTAAGCAAAGAAACTTCAATTATCGCGTGTCGTTTAATTTGAATTAAAGCTTATCTCCCGATGGTGAAGTGCTTCAAATTTTGATTTATCGGTGAGATAGGCGAGGCAGATTTACGCGATAGGCTCCCTTGTGTAAAGGGAGCTGTCAGCGAAGCTGACTGAGGGATTGTTTTGCTGTGAAATATTACTTTTACAATCCCTCCGTCTCGCTAC
>JBGVHJ010000137.1:0-2145 GCA_045122255.1 Eubacteriales bacterium
CGTTCAAAGTCACCGTTGTCAATAAGTTCAGTGAGAACGTATTGCATAAAGGTAGGAACGGTGCAGGAGTAAAAGCCGAGCTTTTCTTCATACGTTTTGACAAGATGTTTGGGAAGCACCATGTATCCGATACGAAGAGAGGGAGAGATCGTTTTGGAAAAGGTATTCAGATATATGACGTTATCATTATTTGAGAGAGCGAACAGCGTGTCCGTCGGCTTGGTAGAAACCGAGAACTCCGATTCAAAGTCATCTTCGATGATATATCGGTTCTTTTGATTTGCCCAGCGAACGTATTCGTGAAGCTTTGAGGCTGTTGCACTAACCCCCGTAGGGAAGCTTCTGTACGGCGTGGTGTGAATGACACTTGCGGTCGTCTTTGAGAGTGCGGCACTATCAATACCGTCGTGCGACAAAGGAAGTAATTCGTAGCTTACCTCGGATGCGTGGTAAATCTCCTCAATCTTTTTATAAGAAGGGGACTCAATTCCATAGGTATGAGATCTTCCGAGCATCATGATGATATGCTCATACAGGTATTCGGAGCCTGAGCCGATAATGATCTGCTCGGTATCAACCGAAATACCTCTATTGCGTGCAAGGTATTGTTTGATTGCCTCTCTTAACTCAGTGCAACCGTAGTTAGGTGACTTCTCAAGCAACAGATCACCGTGCTCCGTCAAAACCTTACGCATTGTTTTGCTTAAAACAGAGAGAGGAAAATCCGGATAGGCATGCTCAACAGTCACTGTGCTTATTCCAAGCTCCTCGGCAAGAGCGCGGATAGAGGGAAGCTTGCTATCAAAACGCAGAATGTCGTTTACGATATCCTCCCTTATTTGATTGTATATCTGCAAGTAAACAGGACGCTTTTCTTTATCGATTACGTATTTCATCTGTATATATAAAATTCTCCTAAACTGACTATTTTAATATGTACAGAGATATTATATAATAATAGCATCAAAATGTCAAGGAGAATTCAAAAATGGCATACAAAAAGATTTTAACGATACAAGATATATCCTGTGTTGGACAGTGCTCGCTTACGGTTGCACTCCCCATTCTTTCTGCTTGCGGAATGGAAACCTGCATTCTTCCGTCCGCAGTGCTTTCTACCCATACGGCAGGCTTTAGCGGATTTACATTCCGTGACCTGACAGACGATATGCCTGCAATTCAGGAGCATTGGAAAAAGGAAAACATCAAATTCAAAGCGATCTATACGGGATACCTCGGTAGCATCAAGCAGATTGGCTACGTCAGAGATATTCTCAAAACCATGGGAACGGACGACTGTGTTCGTATTGTCGATCCTGCCATGGCAGATAACGGACAACTTTACTCCATATTCAATCAGGATTATGTAGAGGCGATGAAGGTTCTTTGCGGAGAGGCGGATATCTTGGTACCTAACATCACCGAGGCTTGCTTCCTGACCGATGAGGAATATAAGGAAACCTATGATGAAGGATATATTTGCAATCTTGTAGAGAAGCTCAAGGCTCTCGGCACAAAAACCGTTGTGCTTACAGGTGTCAGTTATGAGTCCGGAAAGACCGGAGTTGTTGTTTACGAGAATGGCAAGATGAAATACTACAAGCACGACAAGATTGCCAAGGGTAGCCACGGAACCGGCGATATTTATGCTTCAGCTTTCGTTGGTGCCTTGATGAACGATAAGAGCGTTTACGAAGCTGCAAAAATTGCCGCCGATTATACGGTCAAGTGCATCATCAATACCCAAGGCGATGCTGACCATTGGTACGGCGCAAAGTTTGAAACCGCGCTTGGCAACCTGATGAAGATGCTTGCGTAAGTGGGATCAGTTCTTCCAGTGCCATCGATAACACTTATTTTCTATCTTTTTAAGCAAAAAAGGATGCCCATTCAAAATGAGCATCCTTTTTCTTATTTAAGCTGGGAAACGGCACCACCGATCGTTTTTTCAAATGCCTCTCGACCGTACTTGTCACCCTCAGCTTTGTTCTTTTCACCGTGGGTAAGACATCCTGCACAGCCGATACATCCGCCGATACAAGCCATGCCTTCGATAAAGTTACCGTCAAGGATTCCTTTGTTCAGTTTGAGCAGAGCCATACGGCAAGCTTCAATACCGTCGCAAGGAACTGCCTTCAGATCAAA